>JAQGIE010000069.1 GCA_028291365.1 Rhodospirillales bacterium | reverse complement strand
CATCTGCAGCGCGGTGATGCCCTTGTCGGTGCCCGCCACCTTGAAGTCCATGTCGCCGAGATGATCCTCGTCGCCGAGAATGTCCGACAGAACGGCGAAGCGTTCGCCTTCCTTGATCAGACCCATCGCGATGCCCGCAACCGGACTCGCCAGCGGAACGCCCGCATCCATCAGCGACAGCGACGAACCGCACACCGTCGCCATCGACGACGAGCCGTTCGATTCCGTGATCTCCGACACGATGCGCATCGTGTAGGGGAAGTCTTCTTTCTTCGGCAGCAGCGGACGGATCGCGCGCCACGCCAACTTGCCGTGGCCGATTTCGCGGCGGCCTGGCGAACTCATGCGGCCCGCTTCACCGACCGAGTAGGGCGGGAAGTTGTAGTGCAGCAGGAAGTTCTCGCGGTATTCGCCCGCAAGCGCGTCGATGATCTGCTCGTCCTGGCCGGTGCCGAGCGTGGTCACGACCAGCGCCTGGGTTTCACCGCGGGTGAACAGCGCCGAACCGTGCGTCCGAGGGAGAATACCGACCTCGGAAACAATGGGACGAACGGTCTTGGTGTCGCGACCATCGATGCGCGAACCGGTGTCGAGGATTTCGTTGCGGACCAGGTCGGCTTCGAATTCCTTGAACGCGCTCGACACCTTGGCGGCGTCGACGCCGTCGACCGCAAGCGCTTCGACGGCTTTCGCCTTCGCTGCCTTGATCGCGACCTGACGGGTCTGCTTGACGCGTTCCTTGTACGCGGCGCGCACGTCGTCACCGACGACGGTGCCGATCTTCTTGGCGAGCTTGGTGACTTCGTCGGCGCCCGACGGCAGATCCCACGGATCCTTGGCCGCCATCTCGGCGAGTTCGATGATCGCGTCGATCACTGGACGGAACGCCTTCTGGCCGAACGTCACGGCGCCCAGCATCACTTCTTCCGACAGCTGCTGCGCTTCGGATTCGACCATCAGCACGCCTTCGAGCGTACCGGCGACCACGAGGTCGAGGTCGGTCTCTTTGTCCATCAGCGGATTCAGAATGTACTGGCCGTTCTCGTACCCGACGCGCACGGCGCCGATCGGACCCATGAACGGAATGCCCGAAATAGTGAGCGCAGCCGACGCGCCGATCAGCGCAACGATGTCCGGATCGTTCTCCAGATCGTGGCTCAGCACGGTCGCGATGACCTGCGTCTCGTGCTTGAAGCCGTTGGCGAACAGCGGACGAATCGGACGGTCGATGAGGCGCGAGGTCAGAACCTCTTTCTCGGTCGGACGGCCTTCGCGCTTGAAGAAGCCGCCGGGGATCTTGCCCGCAGCAAAGGTCTTCTCCTGGTAGTGCACGGTCAGCGGGAAGAAATCGATGCCCGCCTTGGGCGTCTTCTCCGCAACGGCGGTGACCAGCACGGTGGTGTCGCCATAGGTGACGACGACAGCGCCGTCGGCTTGACGAGCCATCTTGCCCGTCTCGAGGACGAGCTTGCGGCCGCCCCAATCCAATTCTTTGCGAAACACGTTGAACATCAGGGTTTCCTTTTCCCCAACGGACATCCCGACGCCGCCCAATTGCGGACGCAGGACCGGCCGGCTTATCCGTCGCCGACCGTAAATTTAAATTTCGATCAGGCTGCGATGCAGTCTCTGATCCAATGGCAAAAGCGTCGCGTGCCTGAAAGCACGCGACGCTTTTTTCTTACTTCACGGACGAACCGGGCTCAGCGACGCAGGCCCAGACGTGCGATCAGATCTTCGTAGCGCGTCTTGCTGCTGCGCTTGAGATAGTCGAGCAGACGACGACGCTGACCGACCATCACCAACAGACCGCGACGCGAGTGCACGTCCTTGTTGTGGGTCTGCAGATGTTCGGTGAGATTCTTGATGCGTTCCGACAGGATCGCGATCTGCACTTCGGGCGAACCCGTATCGTTCGCGACTTTGCCGTATTCGGTGACGAGCTCAGCCTTGCGCTCGGTGGTAATCGACATCGGACTCTCCGTTTTCAGAGGTTGAAGACGCGCAAGGGACGGATCTCCGCCCCGTCGAGCCCGACGAGCGCCACAGCTTTCCCTTCGTGAAGGGCGAGGATCGATTGGTCTTCGCGGGTGCCAAGGCGGAGCCGGTCAAGCCGTTCACGATCCTGGGTGCTGAAGAGGCCGATCCTCCGGCCATGGCGCAGGTCCTGCGCTTCCGCCGCCGTCAGGGCCAGCGCCGGGATGTCGTCCAGCGCGGTCTCGATCGGCAGCACCTGCTCGAGCAGGCCGGCTGTATGGTCGAAGTCGCCTGATAAGTCCAGGGAAACCGCCCTGTCCGCGGCGAAGCGGCCGACCCGCAGCCGGCGAAGTTCGGTGATGTGGCCGTGGGTGCCCAGGGCCACGGCGAGGTCCCGGCCCAGCGACCGTACGTAGCAGCCCTTGCCGGTATCGGCCTCGAACAGCGCTTCGTCGGGGCTGGATTCGATCAGGTCGAAGCGGGTGACCTCGACCGTGCGGGCCTTGAGTTCGACCGTGCCGCCGGCCCGGGCCAGGTCGTAGGCGCGGGCGCCGTCGACCTTGATGGCCGAGAAGGCGGGCGGGGTCTGCTGGATCTTGCCGATGAAGCCGGGCAGGGCGGCCCGAATTTGTTGGTCGCTCGGCCGGACGTCGCTGGTCGCCACGATCGCCCCTTCGAGGTCGTCGGTGCTGGTGGCGGCGCCCCAGCGCACCCGAAAACGGTAGGTCTTCGACCCGTCCTGGAGCAGCGGCACCGTCTTGGTCGCTTCGCCCATCGCGATCGGCAGCACGCCGCTCGCCAGCGGGTCGAGCGTACCGGCATGGCCGATACTTTCCGGATTGAGCAGCCGCCGGATCCGCCCGATCGCCTGCGTGGACGTCATCCCCAGCGGCTTGTCGACGATCAGCCAGCCATTGATGCGCTGTTTGGGACGGCGCGCATTCATGTCTTGGCCTGCGTGGCGTGGATGGCCGGGACAAGCCCGGCCATGACGAAGAAAACCATGAGTCCCATTTCCGTCATGCCCGGGCCCCTGCTTTCGCTGGGGTAAACTCGGCCCGGGCATCCACGCGATTCTTTCTTATGTCTCGCTCTCGTCCGGCGCATCGAGATCGCGTGCGACTTCGGGGCGGTGCAGGGCGCGGTCGATGCGCTCGGCATAGTCGAACGTCGTGTCGGCCTCGAATTTCAGGCTCGGCGCGTAGCGAAGCTGGATGCGATGCGCCAGCTCGCTGCGCAGGAACGGGCCGGCGCGCTTCAGCGCCGGCAGCGTCTTGTCGAGCTCGGCGCCGCCCAACGTCATCACGAACGCGGTCGCGTTCTTGAGATCGGGCGAAACCTGGACTTCGGTGATGGTGACGTTGGCGCCCTGCAGATCGGGATCGCGGAAATGCGCTTCGCGCATCACCTCGGTCAGCGCATGGCGGATTTCTTCGCCGACGCGCAGCTGGCGCTGCGTGCGCGTCGCTTCGTTGCCGTGGGTGCGTTTGCTCATAGCAGGTGGGCGAGCTGGCTCGCCGATTTGGAGGGCACGAATTCGGTGATGTCGAAGCGCGCGACTTCGCGGAACGGATCGGCCGCCAGCAACGCGTCGAGTTTTTCGCGCGTTTCAGCCTGGGCCAGGATCACGCCGCCGGTGCGCGGGTTCTTGCGGCCCGACAGCAGGAAAATGCCGTCGGCATAGCCGCGTTCGAGCACGGCGAGATGCGCCGCCATGCGCTGCTCGACGTCCTCGAGCGGCTTCACATAAGTCAGGTCGATCACGAAGTATGGCATGCAGACTGCCTCCAGCTAGAAGGCGTGCGCGAGAAGAACGGCTCGCGCGCGCCGCTGATCTGCCCTCGGGCAGATCAGCTATCATCCCACTAGAGCGTGCGCGCGACCGATTCGACTTCGAAGGCTTCGATGACGTCGCCGGCTTTGACGTCGTCGTAATTCTCGAAGGCCATGCCGCATTCGAAGCCTTCGCGAACTTCGCGGACTTCGTCCTTGAAGCGCTTCAGCGTCTTCAGCGAGCCTTCGTGGATCACGACGCTGTCGCGCAGCAGGCGAACCTTGGCGCCGCGCTTGACCATGCCTTCGGTGACCATGCAGCCCGCGACTTTGCCGACGCGGGTGATGTTGAAGACTTCGCGGACCTGGGCGTTGCCCAGGAAGGTCTCGCGCAGCTGCGGTGCAAGCAGCCCCGACAGCACGCCGCGCACATCGTCGATGATGTCGTAGATCACCGAGTAGTAGCGAATCTCGACCGCGTCGCGCTTGGCCAGGTCACGCGCCTGTGCGTTGGCGCGCACGTTGAAGCCGATCAGCACGCCGCCCGAGGCACGGGCCAGGGTGACGTCCGACTCGTTGATGGCGCCGACCCCCGAATGCAGCACGCGCAGCGCCACCTCGGTCGAATCCGCTGCCAGCTTGGTGAGCGCGCCGGTGATCGCTTCGACCGAACCGTGCACGTCGCCTTTGATGACGACGGCCATTTCCTTTTTCTCGCCCGCCTGGATCTGGCTGAACATCTGTTCAACCGAACCACGCGCCGAGACCGACGACGAAGCTTCGCGCTTCTTGCGTTCGCGATACTCGGCGATCTCACGGGCGCGCGCTTCGTCCTCGGTGACGACCAGGTCGTCGCCCGCGTTCGGCGTGCCGTTGAGACCGACGACTTCGACCGGCATGGCGGGGCCGGCTTCGGTGACGTTCTGGCCGCGATCGTTGATCAGCGCGCGCACACGGCCCCACTCGGCACCGGCGACGAAGATGTCGCCGACTTTGAGCGTGCCTTTCTGCACCAGCACCGTCGCGACCGAGCCGCGACCGCGATCGAGCTTGGCTTCGACCACGGTGCCGACCGCCGAGCGAGCGGGGTTCGACTTGAGGTCGAGCACTTCGGCCTGCAGCAGGATCGCTTCTTCGAGTTTGTCGAGGCCGGTCCTCTTGGTCGCCGAAACTTCGACCGCCAGCACGTCGCCGCCCATGTCTTCGACCACGAGTTCGTGGCTGAGCAGTTCGGTCTTCACGCGCTGCGGATTGGCGTCGGGCAGGTCGATCTTGTTGATCGCGACGATGATCGGAACGCCCGCCGCCTTGGCATGCGCGATCGCTTCGACCGTCTGCGGCATGACACCGTCATTGGCGGCCACCACCAGCACCACGACGTCGGTGACGTTGGCACCGCGCGCGCGCATCTCGGTGAAGGCGGCGTGGCCAGGCGTGTCGATGAAGGTGATCTTCTGGCCCGAACCCAGCTGCACCTGATAGGCGCCGATATGCTGGGTGATGCCGCCCGCTTCGGTCGACACGACGTCGGCCTGGCGGATGGCGTCGAGCAGCGAGGTCTTGCCGTGGTCGACGTGACCCATGACGGTCACCACCGGCGGACGCGAAATCAGCGTGCTCTCGGCGTCTTCCTCGCCGGTCATGCCGATCAGCACGTCGGATTCCGAAACGCGGCGCGAGCGGTGACCGAATTCGCTCACCAGCAGCTCCGCCGTGTCGGCATCGACCGACTGTGTAATCGTTGCCATCACGCCCATGCGCATCAGCGCCTTGATCACGTCCGAGCCGCGCTCGGCCATGCGCTGCGCCAGTTCCTGCACCGTGATCGCTTCCGGAATGATCACGTCGCGCGCGATCTTCTGGCCGTCATCCTGCTGATGCTGGTCGCGGCGACCTTTCTGCGCGTGGCGGCGCATCGCTGCCAGCGACCGGCCGCGAAACGCGTCGCCGTCGCCGCTGTTGATCGCCTGCGTGACGGTGAGCTTGCCCGGCGGACGATTGCGGTTGGTGTTGCGCACGCCCGGACGGGCCGGCGCACCGCGCGTCGGCGTCAGGCCGCGGCGAGCGCGCGCCTTGCGCTCTTCGTCTTCTTCTTCGGCGGTCGGCGCGCGGCCGCCCAGCGCTGCGACCTTGGCCGCGGCGGCATCGCCGGCGCGGTCGGCGACCTTCTTGCGGTCGGCCTCGGTCTTCTTCTCGGCTTCGCGCTTCTTCGCCTGTTCTTCCTGACGCGCCTTTTCGGCGGTCGCGGCCTTGTTCTTTTCCTCGTCCTCGATGGCGCGCAGTTCGGCCAGTTCGCGCTGACGGCGCTCTTCGGCGGTCAGCGGACGTGCCGGCTCGGGCGCCGGGGCAGGGGCTGCCGGGGCGGTTTCCTCGCTGGGCGCGGTTTCGCGCGCAACCGGGGCGGGGCGCCGGGCCTCGTCGGTCGCGGCGGTGCGCAGGGCACG
>JAQGIE010000028.1 GCA_028291365.1 Rhodospirillales bacterium | reverse complement strand
TGCCGAACGCGGCGGCCGCAGCCTCGAAACGTGGGTGCGCGAATCGAGCGGCGTGCCCGAAGACGAAATCGAATGGGCGATGACCGAAGCGAAGGCGATGGAGCCGGTCGAGCGCGGCAACATCGTGTCGGAAGCGCTGCCGGAATATGCCGGCAAAGGTTCGAGCTGACGACGGCGCTCGCTGGTCAGGAAGAAGAGTTCACCACAGAGAACACAGAGAACGCAGAGGCAGCGCGCCGACTGATCATGTTCTGCGTGATCCGGATCTGATCGACGCGCGCTCAGCGCGCGTCAGAAATCTTGCCTCCAGAAATGCGCAGCAGAACGGCCGTCTCGATCTCTCTGTGTTCTCTGTGGTGAATCTTTTTTCGTTCAGTTCAGACGACTGCCCCCCGCTGCAGCACGACGCGGCAGCCCGGTGCTGCATCTTCGATCGCCATCTGCAGTTCATGCAGCCGTGCCACGGCGGCGACGAGGCTCAGGCCCAGTCCGCTGCCCGGCACGCGCTGGCCGCGTTCGGTGCGGTAGAAAGGCTGCACTACCGCTTCGCGTTCATTGACCGGAATGCCGGCGCCGCTGTCGGTCACCGCGATTCCCATGCTGCCGTTGCGCGCGAAGCTGCGCACCGTGACGCTGCCGCCTTCGGGCGTGAATTTCAGCGCGTTGTCGACCAGATTGCCGATCGCTTCGAACAACAGGCTGGGATCCCCCGGCAGCGTGCGAAACGCGCCGTCGCTCGCATGTTCGATGGTCAGCGCGATGTTCTTGGCTTCCGCCACCGGCTCGTAGAACTCCACCGCGTCGGCGGCGATCTGCGCCAGGTCGACGCTCGCGAAACCGGCGCGGCGCGCGCCGCTTTCGACTTCGGAAATCCGCAGCAGCGCGCTGAAGGTGCGCAGGATGTTCTGGGTCTCGAAGATCGCGTCGTCGATCGCCTGCTGGTATTCGGCTTCGCTGGCTTGATGCCTGCGGACACGCTCGAGCCCGGCCAGCAGGCGCGTCAGCGGCGTGCGCAGATCGTGCGCGATGCCGTCACTGACGCCTTTGACCTCCTGCATCAGCCGTTGGATGTCGTCGAGCATGCGGTTGACGATGCCGGACAGCCGGTCGAGATCGTCGCCGTTGCGGCGCACCGGCAGGCGCTCGGCGAAATCGCCGCCCGCGATGCGTTCGATCGCGCGCGTCATATCCTCGGTATGGCGCAACGCCGACGTGCCGGTGATGGTCGCGGCGGCAAGGCCGACGCCCAGCGCGACGAAACCGGCCCACGCCATCGCCGCCAGCCACAGATCGTTGAACCGGTCGATCTCGCGCAGATCCTGCGCCACCAGCAGGATCTCTCCGCTCGGCAAGCGGCGCAGCATGCCGCGGAACGGTACCTGCTTCTTGCCGCGCCGTTGCGAGAAGTTGAACAGCGCGTCGAACTGCGGGTCCGATGGCAGGCTGCTCGATTCGGTGCCGAGCAGAAAAGCCCCGCGCGGGTCGAACAGCGCAAACGGACGCGTCGATTGCGGATCCAGGCCCGGATGGACGGTCAGGCGCCGCGTACGGTCGGTCGGTGCCGCGTTGGCGATCGACGAGGCTTCGCGGCTTACCCAATCGTCGACGCCGCGCCGGAGGTAATCGGTGGTCTGCCAATAGAGATAGGCGAACAGCACCAGCGACGGGACCGCCAGCAACACCAGGAACAGCAGCGCCAGCCGGCTGCCGGTGGTGCGGTACAGGTCAGTGAGGCGCACGGAGCACGTATCCCGAGCCGCGCACGGTATGGATCAGCGACGGCTTGCCGTCCTGGTCCAGCTTGCGGCGCAGCTTGCCGACATGGACGTCGATCACGTTGGTGCGCTCGCCATAGCGAAAGCCCCAGACTTCTTCCATCAGCATGGTGCGCGTCACCACCTGGTCGGCGTGGCGCATCATATAATCGAGCAGCTTGTATTCGCGCGGCAGCAACTCGATCACCTTGCCGCCGCGGCGCACTTCGCGCGTCAGCAGGTCGACTTCGAGATCGCCGACGCTGCGCCTGGTTTCAGCGGCCGCCTGCGGCGCCGCCGAGCGGCGTACCAACACTTCGAGCCGGGCGGTGAGTTCGAGAAACTCGAACGGCTTGGTCAGATAGTCGTCGCCGCCCGCGCGCAGGCCGCGCACGCGCTCGTCGACCGCCGACAGGGCGCTCAGGATCAGGACCGGCGTTTCGACGCCGACGGCGCGGAACGCGGCCAGGACCGACAGACCGTCGAGATCGCCCGGCAGCATGCGGTCGAGCACGATCGCCTCGTACGAACTCGACGCCGCCTTGGCGAGGCCGGCGCGCCCGTCCGCGGCGCAATCGACCTCGAAGCCGTGGTCGCGCAGCGCCGACGCGATCTCCGCCGACGTCTGCGCGTCGTCTTCGACGACCAGCACCCGGGCGCTCTCTCTGACCGTCACATCGCTCACGCGGCTCGTTATTCCTGTCATGATGCTATCTTGTGCGGGCTGGCGGACGAAGCGCCCTTCGCCCGAACATGAAATCGAATTTACAGTCGGGCCCAGACCGGAATTGATGAGGGGGCTTCGTGCGGCTCCTGGTGGCTGAAGACGATTCCGAGATCGCGCAATTCCTGGTCCGCGGCCTGAGCGAGAGCGGCCATGTCGTCGACCATGCTGCCGAGGGCGAGACCGCCTGGGCGCTGGCGCAGGAGGAAATTCTCGACGTCCTGCTGCTCGATCGCCGCCTGCCCGTCCTCGACGGGCTTGCGCTGGTCAAGGCGTTGCGCGCGGCCGGCCAAACCGTGCCGGTGCTGATGTTGAGCGCGGTCGCCAGCACCGCCGACCGGGTCGAAGGCATGCGCGCGGGGTGCGACGACTATCTCGCCAAGCCGTTCGCCTTTGCCGAATTGCTGGCGCGGGTCGAAGCGCTGGCGCGCCGCGCCCGGTTCGGATCGGGCCGGCCGCGCGGCCCCTTGCGCCTCGCCAATCTCGTGCTCGACCCGGACGGGTACAGCGTCAGGCGCGGCGGCCGCGCGATTCCGCTGCAGCGGCGGGAGTTTCTGCTGCTCGAATGCCTGCTGCGCCACGCCGGCCAGGTCGTCACCCGCGCCATGCTGCTCAGCGCCGCCTGGGACTACGAGTTCGAGCCGCGCGGCAACATCGTCGACATGCACATGCATCGGCTGCGGCAGAAGCTCGACGAAGGCCACGAGGTGAAATTGCTGCACACCGTGCCGGGTGCCGGCTACATGCTGACGGTGCGCGACATCGTAGTTTGATCGAGGCGCGAAACGCGCGTCTTGGCGATGAAAGGGACAGCGGGAATCTAAACTCGATTTCATCGTCCCGCGAAGCACACTCCAATCGTGTAGCGCTAAACCTGCCGGATCCGATCGGCAGGAGTCCGCATGAAATCCGCAACCGCACGCGCTCCCTGGCGGCGTCCCTTGTTCCGCGCCTTGGTGCTCGCCGCGCTCGGCTGCGTGTTGCTGAGCTACGCGCTCGCGGCGCGTTCGGCGGCGCGGCCGACGCCGCCGTCGGCGCCGCCCTCGATCCCGGTCGGCGTCGAGACCGCGTCGCGGCGAGACTTGCCGATCTGGCTGGCGGGCGTCGGTGCGGTGCAGCCGCTGAATACGGTCAACGTCAAGGTCCGCGTCGACGGCCAGTTGCAGCAAGTCGCCTTCACCGAGGGGCAAGAGGTCCGGGGCGGCGATCTGCTGGCCCAGATCGATCCGCGCCCGCTCCAGGCGCAGTTGAAACAGGCCGAAGCCAATCTCGCCAAGGACCAGGCCCAGGCGGTGCATGCGCAGGCCGATTTGAAGCGCTTCAATGACCTGGCGCAGTCGGGCTACGCACCGAAGATGCAGATCGACCAGCTGCGCGCGCAGGCGGCGTCGATGGATGCGACGGTGCAGGCCGATCGCGCCGCCATCGATGCCGCTTCGTTGCAGCTCGATTTCGCGCGCATCACGTCGCCGATCGACGGTCGCGTCGGGCTGCGCCAGATCGATCCCGGCGCCATCGTGCATGCCAGCGACCAGAACGGCCTTGTCACCGTGACGCAGATGCAGCCGATCGCCGTGCTGTTCTCGCTGCCGCAGGACGCGCTGCCCGACATTCGCGCCGCGATGAAAGACGGCGGCGTGCCGGACGTGGTGGCCGAAACGCGCGACGGGAAGCGGCCGCTGTCGCGGGGCAAGCTCGCCGTGCTCGACAGCCAGGTCGACGCGTCGAACGGGCAGATCCGGCTCAAGGCGCAATTCACCAACGAGGACCGTGCGCTGTGGCCAGGTGAATTCGTTTCGGCGCGATTGCTGGTGCGGACCGAGAAGAACGTGGTCGTGGTGCCGGCCCGCGCCGTGCTGCGCGGGCAGAACGGTCCTTATCTCTACGTCGTAAAGCCCGACCAGACGGTCGAGCTGCGCAACCTGACGGTGGGCGCGACGGTCGACGGCTTCACCGCGATCCGGACCGGCGTCCAGGCGGACGACAAGATCGTCGTCGATGGTCAATCGCGCCTCGTCGCCGGCACCCGCATCGAGGCCAAGAAGCCGGCCCAGACGAGTGCCAGCGTCGCCGGCGGGGCGGTGGCCCAATAATGACGATTGCCGAACCTTTCATCCGCCGTCCGATCGGGACGACGTTGCTGGCGATCGGCCTCGTGCTGGTCGGCGTCGTCGCCTATCTCGGCCTGCCGGTGGCCCCGCTGCCGCAAGTCGAGTTTCCCACCATCCAGGTGTCGGCCAAGCTGCCCGGCGCCAGCGCCGACACGATGGCGAGTTCGGTCGCGACGCCGCTCGAGCGGCAGTTCACGCAGATCCCCGGCATCACCCAGATGACGTCGTCGAGTTCACTCGGCTCGACCAACATCGCGATCGTGTTCGATCTCAATCGATCGATCGACGGCGCGGCGCAGGACGTGCAGACCGCGATCAATGCGGCCGGCGGGCTGCTGCCCAAGAATCTTCCCAACCCGCCGACCTACAACAAGGTCAATCCGGCCGACTTCACGCTGCTGTCGATCGCGGTCAGTTCGGACACGCTGCCGATGATCGAGGTCGACCGCTACGCCGAGAATTTCCTCGCGCAGCAGATCTCGCAGATGCCCGGCGTCGGCCTGGTCGATTTCCACGGGCGGCTGCGGCCGTCGGTGCGAATCCAGCTCGACCCCGACAAGATCGCCTCGCTCGGCCTGTCCTTCGACGACGTGCGCAACGTCATCGGCATGCAGACGATCAACGGTCCCAAAGGCAGCCTCGACGGGTCGCACCAGGCGGTGGTGCTCAACGCAACCGACCAGCTGATGAGCGCCGACGCCTACTTGCCGGTGATCATCGCCTACAAGAACGGGGCGCCGATCCGGCTCCAGGATCTCGGCACCGTGATCGACGCGGGCGAAGACCTGAAACAGGCCGCCTGGCTGCAGGACAAGTCGGCAGTCATCCTCGACGTGCACAAGCAGCCCGGCTTCAACGTCGTCGACACGATCGACGGCATCAAAGCGGCACTGCCGTCGATGACCGAACCATTGCCGCCCGCCATCAAGGTGAGCGTGGTCGGCGACCGCACCCAGACGATCCGCGCCTCGGTGCTCGACGTCGAACTGACCCTGCTGCTCACCATCGTGCTGGTCGTGTTCGTGATCTTCTGTTTCCTGCGCGACTTCTGGGCGACGCTGATTCCCAGCGTGACGATCCCGTTGTCCTTCGTGGGCACGTTCGGGGTCATGTACCTGCTGGGCTACAGCCTCGACAATCTGTCGCTGATGGGGCTGACGATCGCCGCCGGCTTCGTCGTCGACGACGCCGTCGTCGTGATCGAAAACATCATGCGTCACATCGAAGGCGGCATGAAACGCATGGACGCCGCCATACTCGGCACGCGCGAGATCGGCTTCACCATCGTGTCGATGACGATCTCGCTGATTGCCGTGTTCATCCCGATCCTGCTGATGAGCGGCATCGTCGGACGCTTGTTCCGCGAATTCGCCGTGACGGTCAGCGTCGCGATCGTGATGTCGGGCGTGATCTCGCTGACCGTGACGCCGATGATGTGCGCCTGGCTGATTCCCGACCGCGAGCACCATAAGGCGCCCGGCCGGTTCTATCGCTGGTCCGAGCATGTGTTCGAAACCGTCATCGGCGCCTATGGCCGTTCGCTCGACCGCGTGCTGCGCCACCCGCTGCTGACGCTGGGCGTCACGCTCGCGACCCTGGCAGCGACGCTCCTGCTCTATGTCGTGTCGCCCAAGGGCCTGTTCCCCGAGAGCGATACCGGCCTGATCATCGGCACCGCGCAGGCGGCGCCCGACATTTCGTTCGACGAGATGTCACGCCGCGTCCAGGCGCTCGGCAGCGTGGTGATGCAGGATCCCGACGTCGACAACGTCTATTATTGGATCGGCGCCAACCCGACGATCAGCCAGGGCAGGTTGATGATCAACCTGAAGCCGTTCAGCGAGCGCACCGCGACCGCCGCCGAAGTGCTGGCGCGGCTGAAGCAGAAAGCAACTTCGGTCGAAGGCGTGCAGCTGCTGATGCAGGTGCGCCAGGATATCCAGGTCGGCGGCCGCTTCGGCGCGGCGCAGTACCAGTACACGCTGCAATCCTCCGACAGCGACGAGCTGGCGCGCTGGTCCGGCCTCCTGCTGGAGAAGTTCAAGACGCTGCCGCAGCTGCGCGACGTCAATTCCGACGCGCAGGGCCTCGCCACCAGCGCGACGTTGAACATTGATCGCGATACGGCGTCCCGGCTCGGCATTACCGCCCAGGCGATCGACGACGCGCTGTACAACGCGTTCGGCCAGCGCCAGATCGCGACCTTGTTCACGTCGCTCGACCAGTATCACGTGATTCTCGAAGTCGATCCGCGCTACCAGCTTTCGACCGAGGGGCTGAAGCATCTCTATGTGCGATCGCCGACCAACGGGAGTCTGGTTCCGCTTTCCGTGCTGGGAAGACTGGAGCCGGGCGTGTCGCCGATCTCGATCAATCACCAGGGCCTGTTCCCGTCGGTGACCTTGTCGTTCAACCTGCCGCCCGGCGTGGCGCTGGGCGATGCAGTCAACGCCATTGCGCAGGCCGAGCAGCAGATCGGCAAACCGGACAGCGTGGTCGGCAGCTTCCAGGGCACGGCGCAGGTGTTCCAGAGCTCGCTCAAATCGCAGCCCTACCTGATCCTCGCCGCGCTGGTGGCGGTCTATATCGTGCTCGGCGTGCTGTATGAGAGCGCGATCCATCCGCTCACCATCATCTCGACCTTGCCGTCGGCCGGCATCGGCGCGCTGCTGGCGCTGCGCCTGGCGGGGCAGGACCTGTCGATCATGGGCATGATCGGCATCATCTTGCTGATCGGCATCGTCAAGAAGAACGCGATCATGATGATCGACTTCGCGCTGGCCGCCGAACGCGAACAGAAGCTGTCGTCCTACGAAGCGATCCGCCAAGGCTGCCTGCTGCGCTTCCGTCCCATCATGATGACGACCCTGGCGGCGCTGCTCGGCGCCCTGCCGCTGGCGCTCGGCAGCGGAGCGGGTGCAGAGCTGCGCCGGCCGCTCGGCATCGCCATCGTCGGCGGCCTCATCGTCAGCCAGGCGCTGACGCTCTACACGACGCCGGTGATCTATCTGTGGTTCGAACGCGTCATCGACGGGCTGCATCCGCGCAAGCGGCGCGAACGACGCCAGGAGCAGGCCGCGATGGCAGCGGCGGCGGTGCCGGCGGAGTAGGCGGGGCGCGCCGCATCGCCGCACCGATGCGGCGAATGCGGTCCCACGCTCGGCAAGCCTGGGCGGCGTCCTGCGGGGTGGCCGGCCCCAACCGCAAAAATGTGCCGGACGCCGCCGGACGGGCTCGATCTGCGACGTTCGGTTGCCGCCGCGAACCGAAGCCGCTTTCGGAACTTGACTGAAATGATGGCGGAGTCGGTGGAAGCGCTGGTCGAGCGCGGGCGGGTCTTGCGGGAGCAACTCGACGCCGAGGTGTGGCGTGCGCGCGTGCTCCGCCGCCGCGTCCGACAGTCATTGCGCGTGTTGCAGCAGCGCCGGCATGCCTTCGCCGCGACGGCGGCTCAGCCGGCGAAGGCGGCGAAATCCTTGACCAGCGACGCAGCCGCCAGCTCGATCAGCGCGCGGCCTTTCTCGGGCGTCGCCTGCGCCGGGTCCGACCCCATGCGCCCGTCGGGATAGCGGCGGCGGAAATCGATCGCATCATAGATCGGACCGGTCGGCGCGATCTTGGGTTCGTAGCTCGCATGCTTGATCGGATAGGCGGCCTGCGTGACCGCCACTTCGGACGCGGTTGCATGCGTGCCGTGACCGACCGGGAATTGCGCCTCGGCCAGCTCCCGCACGCCGGCAAGCTCCCACCAATTACGCTGCATCAACGCGAAGCCGGACGAGCGCGCCGCAAAACTGGCGCTGGCATAGATCTCCGAGAAAGCGGCGTTGATGGTGGCGACGTTGCCGCCATGGCCGTTGAGGAAATAGATCCGCTCGAACCCGTGCCGTGCCAGCGAGTGAACCCAGTCGAAGATCGAAGCGACCATGGTCGACGGGCGCAGGCTGATCGTGCCGGCGAATCCCAGGTGATGCTGCGCCATCCCGACCAGGAACGGCGGCGCGACCAACAGGTCGGCGCTCTTCTGCGCTTCGTGCGCGATCAGTTCGGGACAGAGATAGTCGGTGCCGAGCAGGCCGGTCGGCCCGTGCTGCTCGGTCGAGCCGATCGGAATCACGATCGCCTTCGAGCGTTTCAGGAACGCGTCGATCTCTTGCCAGGTCGAATGTTGCAGCAGCATGCCCCGACCTAACCCCGACGCAGCATTCTGAGCAACCCCAGCGCCAGCACCACCGGTACCACGGTGCTCCACGGCCGGTGATCGATCGCTTTCCACGCCGCCAGGCTCCAAAGACCTGACAGCGCCAGTTCGGCCACGGCCAATCCCCAATGACCTTTTCGCCGCGCGGCGAATTTCCTGCGGTCGCCGGGTTCAATGTACCAGACGTTGAGCAGCGCGCAGGACAAGGCGGCGCCGGCGCCGCAGACGAAGATCGCCACGCCGTACTCGAACTCGACCAACGCAATCGCCAGCGAAGCGACCGCCAGAATCGGCAGCAGCGGCACCAGCGCAGCGATGGCTTTGGCGCGCGTGATGCGGACCGGGTCGACCGGCGCGAGACGCAACAGATCGGGCGCGTCTTCACCCGACTGGGCAAGCCAGCCGAGCCCGCCCGCGACCTGGCCGATCATCAACACCAGCAGCACCCACAAGGCAGAGATTTGCGCCCCCGCCCCGACCTCGTTGCGAAAGGCGATCAGCGCCAGCGGAATCAACTGCAGCAGCGGCGCCGAAAGAACGCTCAGCAGCAGGGCCGGATTGCGCGCGATCAGACGCCATTCCTTGCGCGCGAACAGGCCCGGCAGCGAGGTTTCGGCAAAGTGGATGGCGCCGCGTGCGGTGGCTCGGCCGATGCGCGTGGCGCGCGCCGAACTGGTCGCCGCGATGGTCGCGAACGCGGCGCCGAACCAGCGGCTCAGCAACAGCAGCACGAGGCTGGAAATCAGCAGGCAGCCGAGCATCGGCAGCGGTTCGGCGACCACCAGCGCGCCGCTCCAGCGCAGCAGCGGCGGCGCGTCGCCCGCGAGATAGAAGCCACGGCGGCTGGCTTCCTGCATCACCCCGCGCGGGCCGACCCCGATCTGCGAGCCGAGCGCGAAGGTGAGGCCGAACAGGATGCCGACGACCTGGCCCAGCGTCTGCGCCCGCCGCACGCCGATCGTGCGCACCAGTCCGACGCAGATCGGCATCGCGATGACGGTGCCGGCGACCGCGACGCACAGCACCAGCAGATACAGCGACAGCCAGCGCACACCCGCCACGACCGCCAGCACGTTGGCGAAAGGCAGGACGAAAATCGCCAGCGGCAGCACCGAAACCAGCACGATGGCAAAGGCCCGCACCGCCAGCACGCGATGCGGCGAAATCGGCGACGAGAACAGCAGGTCGAGATCGTTGCGCACGAACAGGGCGTTGAGCGTGCGGCCGATCGCGTTCATCACCGTCATGCCGAACGTGAACCACAGCAGGCCGCCGAGCAGCGGCAGCGCCGGCGCGAAATTGATTTTGCCGCCCATCTTGTTCTCGAGCGCGATCACCGCCCAGCTCGCCGGAATGGCGATCCCATGCAGCGCGACGAGCGCCACGACGATCAGCAGCAACAGTCGCCACGGCTTCCTGGCGACGCGCAACGCCAGCCGAAGCTCGTGCCGCATCAGCCACGGAATCGAACCGGCCGCGATCATGCCCAAGGTCAGGCGTCCGCCGGCGCCACCGCCAGCGCGAGGAAAATGTCTTCGAGGGTGGCGTCGTCGCGCCCGGTGCGCGTGCGCAATTCGGCCAGCGTGCCTTCGGCAACCAGCTCGCCGCCGCGCAGGATGCCGATGCGATCGACCAGCCGCTCGGCGACATCCAGAATATGCGTCGCCAGAATGATGGTGCAGCCGGCATCGGTGCGCGCCAGCAGCAGGTCCTTCACCTCGCGCTGGATGGCGGGATCGAGTCCGGTGAGCGGCTCGTCCAGGATCAGCAGGCGCGGATCGTGTACCAGCGCGCCGGCCAGCGAGACTTTCTGCTTCATGCCGCGCGACAAGGCTGCGCAACGCGTGTCGCGCTGACTCCATAAATCGAGACGGTCGAGCAGCTCGCCGGCGCGCGCAGCCGCCTCGCGCGCCTCGATGCGCCACAGCCCGGCAACGAATTCGAGATATTCGAGCGGCGTCAGCTGGTCGTAGAGCATGGGCTCGTCGGGCAGCCAGGCCAGAACCTGCTTGGCGTCGGATGGGCGTTGCAGCGCGTCGATTCCGAACACTTCGATCGAGCCGCGATCGGGCGCCAGCAGCCCGACGGTCATGCGCAGGCTCGTGGTCTTGCCCGCACCGTTGGCGCCCAGCAGGCCGTAAAACTCGCCCGGCCGGATGGCGAGCGACAGGTCGCGCACCGCCACCTTGCCGTCGAAGCTCTTGCCGACCTGCTGCAGCATCAGCGCGTAGGCTGGTTCGATGTACGGTTCCGGCCGGTCCATCCAGCTCCTCGAAATTGCGCCTGGCGATTCGCGCCCGGCAGCCTGCCCGATTTTGCGGGGCGGGCAAATTTTGCGGCGCCGGGCCGAAAGCCCGGCCTCGATCGGCCGGGATCTTGTCCGGCCCGCGAATTTTGGGCCGGGGCGGCACCGCTGTTTCCCTGTCCCTGCGGTTTCTCTACCTTGCGGCCCGCAGCACGAGGTCGGGGAGCTTATATGCCGGAATTGTCGCAAGGCGCCTGGATCGTGGTCGGGGCCGTTCTGTTCGGCGTCGTCGCGCTGCCGGTCCTGGCACTGTCGCGTCGCCGGCGTGCGCGCAACACGCGCGTGATGGTACGCCCGACGCAGGGCAAGAATACCGTGCCCAAGATCCGCGATTTCCGCGACTGGCTGCTCGAACAGACGCCGCCGTACATTCTCGTGTCCGGTGCCAAGGCGTCGGCACGCTATTACATCGGCTATCTCGACGGCGTCGCTGCGGTGATCGCCAAGAAGGACGGCGCCGATCCCGAGACGATGGTGGTCAAGGGCGTTGCCGCGCTGGAAGCGATGCGGCTGCTCGGCGATCCCGGCCAGCGCGACAGTCAGCTCGAAGAAGGTCTGAACCTGCTGGCCCAGGCGCTGTTGACCTCGCCGGGACAGAAAGGCCGCGCCGACGGCATGGCCGATGCCGAGGTGGCGGCGAAGACGGCCAACCTGCACGACGTCGCCTATTTCGAACGCTATGCGACGCATTTCGAATTCAAGTTCGCGAACGCGGCGACGCCGATGCCGATGGCGACCGACCCCGCCGCGGTCGGCTAGGCACCCATGCCGAGCTTCGACGTCGTGTCCAAGACCGACCTCAACGAGGTCGACAACGCCCTGGCCAATATCTCGCGCGAGATCGGCACGCGA
>JAQGIE010000022.1 GCA_028291365.1 Rhodospirillales bacterium | reverse complement strand
AAACCTTCGCGGGGCCGCCTTGTTGGTTGGGACATGGCCGACCCGACCCAAGACCAGAGCCACGTCGCCCCGGTGAAAGCCACCGAGGAGGCCCGCGCCGGCTACGAGACCGGCAAGAATCGCTGGATTCTCGGCATCTCGCTGGGCGCGGTGGTGCTGATCTTCCTCTATCTCCTGGCGAGCTGGATCTCGACCAGCTAGGGCCTCGCCGGCATGGAAGCGGTTTTCGGCCGGGGCCGAAGCGTCGGTCGTTCCGCGCCGGCCCGGCCTCGGCTAGCACCTTCTGGTGACCCGCTTCGCCTTTCCCGCGGCGCTGCTCGGCGCGACCTTCCTGATGGCCTCGTCCTTCATCGCGGGCAAAATCCTGCTGGCGCGGGTGCCGCCTTTTGCGCTGCTCGGCTGGCGCTTCCTGCTCGCCGCCGTCGCGCTCGCCGCCATCGCGGCAATCCTGTCGCCCAAGCCACGCTTCGCCGCGCTCGGCGCGCGCGGCTGGATGGTCGTCACGCTGCTCGGCCTGCTGCAGACCGCGGCGACGATGGGCTGCATGTTCTGGGCGATGCAGACCGTGGCGCCGGCCAGCGTCGCGATCCTCGCTTTCACCAATCCGCTGTGGGTCGCCCTGGCCAACCGCGTCTTCTTCGGCGAGCGACTGCGCGCGGTGCAGATCGCCGGACTGCTCTGCGGCATCACCGGCGTCGTGCTGGCGCTTGGCGGCGACTTCACGCTCAACCCGGCCGAACTGATCGGACTCGCCGCCGCGTTCTCGTGGGCCGGTGCCACCATTCTCAATCAGCGCATGACGCCGTCGCTGCCGAGCTGGTGGGTGTCGTTCGGACAGACCTTGATCGGCGCGCTGCTGCTGCTGGTGCTTGCCTTTGCACTGGGCGAGCGCTGGCCCGATGACCTGCGCGCGGTTGATTGGGGCTGGTTCGTGTTTCTCGCCCTCCCCGGCTCGGCGATCAGTTTCGGCCTGTGGTTCGTGGCGCTGCGCATGGGCGGCGCCACGCGCGCCAGCGCCTGGCTGTTTCTGGCGCCGGCCTTCACCGTGCTGCTGTCGGCGCTGATCCTCGGCACGCCGATCCGGCCGACGCAGGCGTTGGGCGGCGCGCTGATTGCGGTGGGAATTTACTTGGCCGTGCGCCGCACGGCGCCCGGATTTCCGCTCGCTTCTCGCCGCTGAACGAAATCCCGCGAGCGTGACTGCGTCACGCCAGGAGCACGCCGCGCATCGTCGTCACGCACGAACCGCCGAGGCGCACGCGCTCCGACGAGGCCTCGGCGAGCAGCAGGCTCGGCCGACCCATTTCGACACCCTGCGCGATGCGGAACTTGATCGGCGTCGCGGAGTCGCGTGCGAGATAGCCGCTCAGCGCCGCGTTGGCACTGCCGGTGGCGGGATCCTCGAACACGCCCTTCAACGGCGCGAACATGCGCGTGCGCAGATCAAGATCGCTCTCGTCCACGCGCACCCAGCAATGCACGCCGGTGGCGTTGAGCCCCTCATGCACCTTGCCGGCAAGCAGGCGCTCATACGCCGCGAGATCGGGCTTGGCCCGTTCGAGCGCCGCGCGCGACGTCAGTTCGAGCAGGATGAACGCAGCGCCGACCGAAGCGGCGACGCCGTCGCTTTTGAGGTCCTGCACGTCGAGCGACAAAGCCTGCGCCAGGTCGGCGCGCGGAATCGTGCCGCCCAGCGTAATCTTTTGCGGCGCGGTCAGGGTCGCTTCGGTCACCGCGCCGTTGCCGTCCCGCGCGAGTTCCATCTCGACCAGACCGGCGATCTCCTCGAACCGCAGCGCGTCGCCGACCTTGCGCCCGAAAACCGCGCCTTCGCTCGCCAGCACGAAGGCGGTGCCCACATTGGGGTGGCCGGCGAACGGCATTTCGAAGGTCGGCGTGAAGATGCGCACATTGGCGTCGTTGGCCGAATCCCGCGCCGGCAGGACGAAAGTCGTCTCGCTGTAATTGAACTCGCGCGCGATCTTCTGCATCTGGTCGGTCGTCAGACCGTCAGCGTCGAGCACGACGGCGAGCGGATTGCCGCCGAAACGCGTGGTGGTGAAGACGTCGCAAGCGACGTAGCGGCGTTCTTTAGACACGCGCAGCGTGGCTCCCTGATTTCAGTTCGTTTCCGACATAGAAGGTCTGTGCGGCGTGAGCCAAGTGAATTTTCCGAATGTGCAGTTGAAATCCGGGACCGCGCCGACGGCGCGGTAGAAACCTACGGCGCGGTAAACAATTGCAGCAGCACGACATAGATCGACGCGACCGCGAGTCCGATCAAGGTGAAGTTGCGGTTCCAGACGCGGCCGATGATGGGCGCGGGCACGCCGACGAGGCGCGCGATGATCAGCGTCGCCGCGATCGAGCGGCTCGATCCCACCGTCAGGGCCCAGCCGCACGAGATGGCTTGCGCCAACGCGACCGGCGAGAAGCCGTAGCGTGACGGGTTGGGCAGCAGCGCCGCGATCACGGTCACCGAAATGATCGGCGAGAAGCCGAGCTGGCCCGCGATCACCACCGCCCAGGTGACCCCCAGCACTGCGGCCCAAACCGGAATCGCGCCGGTCAGCAGCGCGCCGCGCAACGATTCCGCCGGCAGCAGGGCCGCGATCAGCACACCGACGAAAGAGGCCACGGTCAGCACGACCAGCTCTTGCCGCTGCGCCGGGATCTCGTCGCCGAAAAAAAGCAACAGGCGGCGGCCCAGCTCGTGCGGCGTCTGCAGGGCGATCCAGCCGATTCCGAAGACCGGTGCGACCGCGATGATCCAGGCAATGAGACGGCCGCCGAAGAAATATTCGAGCCCGATCGCAGCCAGAATGATCGCGGCCACCAGCGCTGCCATCGGCAGCACCGCCGACAGGCGCACGCCTTCTTCGACCATCACCGCCGGACGCTTCTTCGGCATGGTGGCGCGGTCATAGGCCCAGCCCATCAGCAGAAACACGATGGTGGCGGGGACGCCGAACATGGCGATTTCGGGCCAGGTCAGCTCGGGCATCGTCTGCAGGATCAGCGCAATCGAAACGCCGGTCGGCGCCCACAGCATCTGGCCCTGGAAGCCGCGCAGCAGTGCCAGCATCATGCGCTTTTCGCGCCGTTTCATCAGATCGGCGTCGCCGCCGTTCGAGGCCAGCGTATTGCCCGCCTGCACCATCGTGCCGAGCAAGGTCATCGAACCGTAGCTGAACAGAATACCGAACAGATGGCCGCCGAACGTGAGCGCGACATAGCGGCGGCCGGGCGGCTGCTGCACCAGCGCGCGGCCCGCGGCGTGCACCATCGGCGAGCGCCGCGCCGCTTCGCGCAGCAACGACATCGACGTCAGCAGCGCGCCGAGCAGGGTCGCCGCGCGCGCCGCCTGCAGCAGCAACGCGCCGGCGTGATCGGTGAAGACGATCACCGCAGCGGCCGCGATCGCAGCGCCGCCGACATTGAACCAGGCGAAGCGCGTGAACTGTCGCGCCTCGCGCAGGAAATAAACCGCCAGCCCGGCAGCGCCGAGCGGCGCCGCAATGTCGCGCGCACCGAAAATCTCGCCGGCAAGAAACGCGACCCAGATCGCGATGACGGCGATGCCGGACAGAAAACGGATCAAATGAGGGCCGTCTGCGCCAGACCGAACCGCGCCAGCGACGCGCCGAGCGCCGCCACCGACGGCTCGTCTTCGGTGAACCAGGCGACGCCGCCGCCGCTGCGGCCGGCGGGTTCGGCGCCGGCATCGGCGAGCAAGGTCGCGACGCGCGCGGCGATGGCGCGGCCGGAATCGATCCAGTCGAACGGTCGCGGTGAGGCCGCGATCAGCTCGGGCCGCAGCAGCGGAAAATGCGTGCAGGCGAGCACGATCGTGTCGCAGTCGGGATCGGCGACGAAGGGCGCCAGGATCGGTTCGAGCTCGCGTGCTTCGACCACGCCGCCGCGCAACCGCCATTCGGCGAGCTGCACCAGCTCGGCCGAGCCGACGCGCACGACCTTGCAGTCGGGTGCAAACTGGTCGAGCAGCGTCTGCGTATAGGCGCGGCGTACCGTGCCCGGCGTGCCGAGAATGCCGATCGTGCGCGTGCGGCTGCGCATCGCGGCGGGCTTGATCGCGGGCACGGTGCCGACCACGGGAATATGCGGCCAGCGCGCGCGCAAACGTGGCAGCACGACGGTCGACGCGGTGTTGCACGCGATCACGATCAGCGGCGGATCGAGCCGCGCGACGAGCTTCTCCATGACCTGCTCGACGCGGTCGATCAGCTCGCCCTCGTCCTTGGTGCCATAGGGGAAGAAGCCGTTGTCGGCAGCGTAGGCGATGGGCCAGGCCGGCAGCAGCGCCTGGATCTCGGCCTGGACCGACAGGCCGCCGACGCCCGAATCGAAGACGAGAATGGGGCCTCCGCCCGCGCGGCGCGCGGAAACGCCGGCAAGATCCGTGGCGCTGGGCGTGGTCGTGTCCTGCATCGAATCCGACCCTACCAGCGCGCGCGCCGTCTCGGTACAGTCGCCGCCCGCATGAATGACATCGCCGAACCACAAAGCTCCGACTTCGTCCATGGTGACGACACGCTGCTGCTGACGCGCGAGGCCCATGTCGCGTCGCGCGACTATCTGGCGGCGGCACGCGAAGCGGTGCGCGCACGTCCCGGCGAGGCCGGGCGCTGGGCGGCGCGACGCCTCGCCTGGATCGCGGTCGAGGCCGCCTGCATCGCCTCGCTGCAGCGCCGCGCCGAAACGTCGAGCGGCGACTCGTTCGAACGCGCGCTGCATCGCGTCGCGGTCGGGCGCGCGCTCGCCGCGCTGGCGGGCGGCGTCGAAGTCGCGCCCGGCGAAGCGGTCCGGCCGAGCGATCTCGGACTCGAAGACGAGGCGCTGGCCTGGTTCGAGACTCCGTCGATGATGCGGTTGCGCTACGACGCGGCCTCGCCGGTCTATCTGCGCGAGATCGCGCAGATGCTGGCATCGGGCATTCGCATCGATCTCGGCAGCTCGGCGCTGGCGCGCATTCTGTGGCCGGCACCGAGCGACGACGAGGCGCGCCAGCCGGCCGACGCGGCACGCGCCGCGATCCGCGCCTGCACCGCCTTGACGATCGCTGCGCTGGCGCAGGACCCGGGCATTCCGGTCGACATCGCGGCGTTGTACCAGGCGCGCGCCGCGCCGATGCTCAACGATGACGCAGCCGAGCGCGACCGGCGCGAAACGTCGCTCGCAGCGCACCTTCTTTGATCCGTGCGCGCGGCGCGTTTCCTCTAATCACAGCATAAAATCGTCGGTCGGAACGGTGTCGGCCGCGAGCGGTTCGGACGACAGGTCAAACCGGCATTGGAGGACTGAATGCGCCCGCACCTTTTCGCGGCGGCGTTGTTGCTTGCCGCCACCCCTGCTTTCGCGCAGGTCAGTGAAAGCACCACCACACGCAGTACGACCACGAACGATTCCGATTGCGCGTCGCTGTCGACGGCGACCGAGCGCAACGCCTGCATCGCCGCGCGCGGCTCGTCGGGCAGCTCTTCGTCGGTAACGACGAGCGACGGCAACCGCTCGATGGAAGTCCAGAAGCAGACCACGACCCGTCGCGACGGGCTGTTCGGATCGGACACCGAATCGAAGTCGAAGACCGAAGCGACCACGACCGCCCCCGACGGCTCGGCGTCGAAGGAAACGACGACGAGCACGCACACCGAGCGCTGATATCTGGCGGCCGAGGGCCCTCCCGGATTTCAGTTCGGACTCGAAACCCGAGGAAGCTTGACTAACGCTGCGGGCGCTCCTGAATTTCAAAGAATGAAATTCAGGAGCCGCTTCGCGGCTACATAATGCTCGACCTCGCCCTCAACAGTTTCATCACCTTGTTCGTGATCATCGACCCGGTGGGTCTGATCCCGATCTATCAGGGCCTGGCGCAGAAGGCCGGCTTCCGTCAGCGCGGGCAGCTTGCGTTTCGCGGCGTCGCGATCGGTGGCGGGGTCCTGCTGCTGTTCGCGGTGGCGGGCGATCCGTTGCTGCGGGCGCTGGGCGTGTCGCTGCCGGCCTTTCGCGCCGCCGGCGGCGCCATGCTCTTCCTGATCGGTCTCGAAATGATGTTCCAGCGCCGCACCCAGCGCCGGTCGCGCAGCGCCGATCCCGCCGTCGCGCAGGCAATGGAGGAACCGCATCCCGAAGACGTCTCGATTTTTCCGCTGGCGATGCCGCTCATTGCCGGTCCGGGCGCGATCACCTCGGTGATGCTGATGATGGGCCGGGCGCAGAATGACTGGCGGGCGCAGCTGGTCGTGCTGTCGACCCTGGTGGCGGTGCTGGCGATCACCTACGCGACGTTTGCCGCCAGCAACCGGCTGGGCCGGCTGGTCGGGCCCACGCTGTCCGAAGTCCTGACGCGTCTGCTGGGCATCGTGCTGGCGGCGGTCGGCGTCGAGTATCTGGTGGGCGGCCTCTATGGCGCCTGGCGCGCCGCCGCGGCGAACGGCTTGTGAGCCGTGAGGCCCTGATCGTGCTCCGCCAAGCGTCGAATGAACGAACGGGCTGATCGTTCGGACGTGCCAGGCCGCTACTTCACTTAGACACCGTTCTCGGCGCCTCGGAAATCAGGCGCGAGCTGCGTTGGCCGGTGAAGTACGACCACAGCCATTGGGTTTCGACCCGCAATCGATTCTGCAGTTGCGGAAGCGAGGCAACGTGGATGAAAGCCCAGATCAGCCAGGTCAGAAAGCCGCTCATGCGAATGCGACCGGCCTCCAGGATCGCAAAGTTCTTGCCGACCACGGCCATATTGCCCTTGTCGGAATATCGGAATGGTTGCGTCGGCGCTCTACCCGCAAGACGCTCGCAGATCAGACGCCCCACGTAACGCCCCTGCTGGATCGCGGCCTGCGCGACGCCGGGGACGGGACGTCCGTCCTGCATGACCGACGCCGTATCGCCGACAACGAATACGTCGGTTGCATCCGGAGCTTCGAGGCAGGGCCCGACGGTGACACGACCGGCGCGATCGGTCTTGGCGCTGAACGATTTCACGATCGATGATGCAGCGACGCCCGCGGTCCACAGGACCGTCGCACTCGAGATCCGTTTGCCGCCGGCGATCACGCCTTGCGCATCGACCATTTCGACTTTGACGCCGGTCATCACCGTAATGCCGAGCTGTTCGAGCCGTTGAGCTGCCTTTCTGGACAAGCTTTCGGCGAAGCTCGGCAGCACGCGGCCGCCGCCGTCCAGCAGGATGATCGTGCTTTGCGCCGGATCGATGCGCCGGAAATTTCGGCGCAGCGTAACGGCAACCATATGTGCCATCGAAGCTGCCAGCTCCACGCCGCTGGGTCCCGCACCAACCAGCACAAAGGTCATTTGCCGGTCGCGTTCGCGTGTATCATCGGTCGTTTCGGCAAGTTCGAATGCGCTGAGGATTTTCGTTCGGATCGTCTCAACGTCATGCAGGTTCTTGAGACCTGGCGCGTACGGGGCGAACTCGTCGTGGCCGAAATAGCTCGGTTGCATGCCGGTGGCGACAATGAGGAAGTCGAATGGGATCTTGCGCGTGCCGAGCGTCGGGCAACTTGCATCGACCGAGCGCGCCTTCAGATCAACGCTCGTCACTTCCGCCAGCATCACGGTCAGGTTTCTCTGCTTGACCGCGAGTTGCCGGAGTGGCGCCGCGATTTCCGAGGGTGCAAGCACCGCGGTCGCCGCCTGATAGAGCAGTGGCTGAAAGATGTGGTGATTGCGCCGGTCGATCAGAAGGACTTCAGTATCGGCGCGTTTGAGCGCGCGCGCCGCGGCGATCCCGGCGAAGCCGCCGCCAATGATCACCACGCGCTTCTGCGCTCGCGCTTGTTCGGCGCGAGGCACCTCGGCGACGGAGAGTTCCGGCTCGACCGACTTGACGCTCATGGGGATGCGCTCGACGCCAAGGTTCGTTCCGTCGTCGCGTTGGCAGGCTTGTTGCGCAACTCGAGAAGGCCGAGCAGAACCTCGTCGCGTTCAGCCGCCAGTTCGTCGATGGAGCGCGATCCCGCCTCGGCGTGAACACCGTCGATGATCTTGCGTTGAAGCTCGGGCGTCAGCTGCGGTGTGCCGAGCTCATTCCACCAGGACGTGACCGGACCGGTGAACTGCTGAAAGAAATGCTCGATGCCGCCTTCGCCGCCACCGAGATGGTTGAGAAGCACCTGCCCCATGATGCCCCATCGCAGACCAGGCCCCCAGCACAGCGCGGTGTCCACATCAGCAACGCTGACCACACCTTCGTTCACGAGATGGTAGGCCTCGCGCATGATGGCCGCTTGCAGACGATTGGCGACATGCCCGGGGACCTCTTTGCGAAGGCGAACCGGCCGTTTTCCCAGCGCCGTGTAGAACGCTGCGGCGCGCTCGATCGTGTCTTCAGAGGTCTTTGCGCCACCTACGATCTCGACCAATGGAACGAGATGGGGCGGATTGAAGGGATGACCGATGACGCAGCGCTCGGGGTGCGAGGCGCAACCCAATTGGATCTCGCTCATGGTGAGGCCGGACGAACTCGAGGCGATGATCACGTCAGATGGCAAGAGCTCGTCGAGCTGTCCGTAGAGCTTCTTTTTGAAGTCGATTCGCTCGGGCCCATTCTCCTGGATCAGATCCGCGCCCTTCACGGCTGCCGGAAGATCGGGCGTGAATCTCAACTTCGATGGTGATGCGCCCGGCGCAAGGCCAAGCCGTTCGAGCGCTGGCCATGCTGCTTTGACGAAAGCCTTCAGCCCCGCCTCCGCGTTCGGCGCGATGTCGGTCGCCACGACGTCCAGACCTTTCGCTACGAACAGCGCTGCCCAGCTCGCGCCGATGACACCGGTTCCGATGATGGCGACGCGGTGAATAGGCTTGGTGCTCGACATAAACGGCTCTCCTTTGATCTGCTCTTCATGTGCCCGATCGGGCTTTCACACTTGCGCATACGCGATTCCGGTCAGGTTCCCCTGACCGAAAAGCAGGCTTTTCATTCCCGTGCCGTCGAGATTGGCGGAATAGATCGATCCGGCGAGATCGGTGACGAACATCCGGTCCCCGGCGACGTCCAGTGCGATGCCGATCCCCTCCATCAGATGGGACACGAGAATCTTCGGCGCGTTGGGCTTCGCGTCGATCGGCACGCAGTTGACAGTATTTCCTCGCGGCGGATCTCCGCGATCGGTCCAGTAGAGGATGCGATGCGTGAGATCGAGTTCCAGGTCGATCGGTTCCGGCAGGTCATCGAACAGCACTTCGATGTCGCTGCGGCCGGCCGCGCTCTCGCCGTTCGGGATCTCGATATTGGCGCGGAAGATACGGCCCGCGCCGCCATTATCCGGGCCCTTCTGAGTCCAGTAGATGTGCCGCCGCTCGGGATCGATCGTGATGCCGACGCACCATCTCGTCTGATCTCGCCGATCGGCATCGCCGCGGCCCGTCTCGACCAATGTTTCGACGTTCGTCCCATCGAAATTCGAGCGCATCACGCGCATCCCCTCACGATCGCACCAATACAGCTTTCGGTGCTCCGCATCGATCTGCATTTGTTTCGGCGTGAAAGTGCCGCCTTGTGGAATGATGACCTTGCGATTGCGCCCATCGAGGTCGGCGCGTTCGATCGAGCCGTCGTTTGAACTGGGCACGCCCATGTTGGTCCAGTAGATGTGACCGGCTTTGACGTCTAGCGCGACTCCATCGGGCAATCGGCAATCAGTGACGATCGTTTTGTGGTCGGATCCATCGGCGTTCATCGAGTGAATTCGGCCGCCGCTCAATTCGAGAACGAACAGTCGTGCGGTCGTGGCCTGGCGCGAGGCGGGGTCCGCCTTGGCGTCCTGAAGTGCAGTCATGGTTCGCCCCTCATGTATAAATTGAACCTCGGTCGCGCTCTGATCCCGCGCGTCGGCGCCACGTCAGCGCCAGGGATTGCCCCTCGCCGCGTTTATCCGACAGAAGCTGCGGCGCGCACCGTTGCTTTCGGAATCGCGCCGCTTGCGTACAGATCGTCGATCTCGGTCTTGCTGAATCCGAGGTCCTTGAGAACGACCTCGTTATGCTCGCCCAGGCCTGGTGCGCGCTTTGCGGGCACTTTTCTCACGCCGTGCACATGCATCGGACTGTTGATCGTCGAGGTCATCTTGCCGCCCGCCCCTTCGAGCGGAACGACGATGTCATTCAGCGATAGTTGCGGGTCCTTGATGACTTCCTGTGGCGTGCGTACGGCTCCGAACGTGACGTGGACGCCGTTGAAGACCTCATACCAATATGCCATTGGCTGCGAGCCGAAGAGTTCGTCGAGAATTGCGACCAGTTGCGGCCTGTTCTGGCTCAGCTTGGCAGGATCGGAGAAGCGTGGGTCCGAGAGAAGGTCTGGACGGCCAATCGCATTCACCACCGCCGCCAGCTTGTCGGATGTCACGACAAGAACGAACCATGTGCCATCGGATGCGCGATACACATTCATCGCCGCATTGGCCGGACTCTTGCGATCGTGCAGATCGAAGAAATGCGCCTCGCAGAGCGCAGCCTGGATCGAAACGCTTGCTGACCAGACGCCTTCCGCGAGCAGTGACGTGGTGACGTAGGCTCCCTTGCCGGTGCGCTCACGACGGTAAAGCGCGGTCACGATCGCAGAATAAAGGCCCACCGCCGTCGCATGGTCACCGCTGCCCGTGACCGGCCAGGTCGGCGGCGCACCAGCGTCGCGCGTCATCGACAGCAAGCCGCTTCGAGCCCAATAGGCTGTGAGGTCAAATCCTGGAAGATCGGCGTCGGGACCTTTTTCACCGAACCCGGTCAGGTCGGCATAGATCAGGCGCGGATTCCACTGTGCGACGTCATCATATTCGAGCTTCAGGCGCTTGCGTGCGGGATGCGGTGTGTTGAGGATGAGCACGTCGGCCCACTTGACCAGCCGCTCGACAACCGGCCGCGCGCTCGGCGATTTCAGATCGAGCGTGATGCCGCGCTTGTTGCGGTTTGCCAAATGCCAGGGATAGGCGTCACTGGCTTGCGGCTGCGGCGGCATCTTGTGCGCCTTTCGCCAGAGATCGCCGCTGGGCGGTTCCACCTTGATGACGTCGGCGCCGAAGTCGGACAGGATCACCGCAGCGCTCGGGCCGGCAATGAAGCTTGCGAGGTCGACGACTTTCAGGCCGCTGAAAATGTTGTCGCTTGTCATCGTTTTCTCCCGAACGTCGGCGGTGGACTCTTCAACGCCCGTGAAACTGGGCTGCGCGCTTTTCCAGGAAGGCGGACGTGCCTTCCTTTTTGTCGTCGGTCGAAGCACAGAGACCGAAGTAAGAAGCCTCGAGCAGCAGGCCTTCGCTCTGGCTCGTCTCCATTCCCTTATTCACGGCCTCGAGCGCGAACTTGACGGCGATCGGCGCGTTGGAACCGATCTTGTTCAGGATTGCCTCGGCACGCGCGATCAGATCGGGGGCGGCAACGATTTCGTTGACGAGACCGATGCGGTGGGCCTCCTGCGCGCTGATCATGTCTCCCGAAAGAATGAGCTGCAGGGCGCGGCCCTTGCCGACCAGGCGAGGCAGACGTTGCGTGCCACCGCCGCCCGGAACGAGCCCGAGAGAAACTTCAGGCTGACCGAACTTCGCGCTGTCCACCGCAATCCTGATGGTGCAAGCCATCGCCGTCTCGCAGCCGCCGCCGAGCGCGAAGCCATTGACCGCGGCGATCACCGGCTTGCCGAGATTCTCGATCAGACCGAGCACCGCCTGTCCGAAACGGCTGGAGCGTTCCGCGTCGAGCGCGGTGGCATGCGCGAGTTCGCTGATGTCGGCGCCCGCGATGAACGCCTTGTCGCCGGCGCCGGTCAGGATCACGCCGCGCACGGTCGCGTCATTTTGTGCGTGCTCAAAGGCGACCCGCAGATCCGCCCAGGTCTGCGTATGCAGAGCATTGAGCACTTTGGGCCGGTTGACCGTCACATAGGCGATGCCGCCTTTGCGCTCGTACAAGACATTAGCGAGCACTGGTGCGGCCGCCGTCGGCGGCGCGGGCCGCGCCGCTTCGGTGGTGGGAGTAAGCGTTGGTGCGGCCGGAGGCATGCCGTCTCTCCTGTCTGAAATCGACGAGCCAAGGTGAAGGCGCTGATCGCTGCGCCGGATCAGACGAAGGCGCTGAATCCCGTGACGGCCTTGCCGACGATCAGATTCTGGATCTGGTACGTGCCTTCGTAGGAGTAGAGCGCTTCGCAGTCCGCAAAGAACCGCGCGACTTTGTAGTCGACGACGATACCGTTGCCGCCGAGCAGCTCGCGGGCCCAGCCAACGGTCTCACGGCACTTGGCGGTGGCGAACGCCTTGGCGAGCGCCGCATGAGCATCCGTCAACTTACCTTCGGCATGAAGCTGCGCTTGGCGCGTGATCAGGCACTGTGAGGCCGTGATGTTGGCGATCATCCTGGCAAGGAGGTCCTGCACCAACTGGAATGAGCCGATCGGTCTGCCGAATTGCATACGCTCCTGCGCATAGGTGAGCGCGGCCTCATACGCGCCCATCGCGCACCCCGTCGCCATCCAGGCAACGGCATAGCGTGTCATCTTCAACACTTTCGCGGTGTCGCGGAACGAGTTGCCGCCCTTGAGGCGGTTCGCTTCAGGCACCCGCACGTCCTGCAGCGTGATGTGACCGTTCTGGACGATCTTCAGCGCAATCTTGTTCTCGATCTTCTCGACGCTGAAGCCAGGCGTCGTCTTGTTCTCGACGATGAAGCCCTTGACCTGGTTATCGGCGACGTCACGCGCCCATATGATGGAGATATCGCACCAGGGTGCGTTGCCGATCCACCGTTTCTCGCCATTGAGAATCCACGTGTCGCCCTCGCGCTTCGCGGTCGTCAGCAGGCCGCCGCTCGCACCCGACCCCACCAGCGGCTCGGTCAGGCCGAAACAGCCGATCTTCTCGAAGCGCGCCATCGGCGGCAGCCACGTCTGCTTCTGCTCTTCCGAGCCGTCGATGTAGATGGAGCCCATGGCCAAGCCGGTGTGCACGGCCGCGAATGTCGCGAAGGACGGATCGATGCGCGACATCTCCATCAGGACAAAGCCCAACAGCGCCAGGCTTCCGCCCGCGCAGCCGTAGCCCTGCATTCCAATGCCACCGATACCCAACTCCTTGAAGGCCGGCAGCAACTCGAACGGAAAGGCGTCGTCCACCCAGTACTTCGTAACGACGGGCGCGACCTTGGCTTCCATGAACGCCCGCACCCGCTTCACCGTCGCGAGTTCCTCGGCATTCAAAGTCTCGTAGACCTCGTAGAAATCGCTGTTCGGCGCGGGCAATGGTTTCGAGTCCTTCGCGGATTGCTTCGCGCCGAGGGTCGCGGTTGTCATGTCTGCTTTCCTACAGTTCGAGTGGCCGCAGGCGCCCTGCCCGACACGCCGTGCATTTCGATCGCGCGGCGCCTTCAGTCTGAGCCTGTGCTTCAGCCTGTGGACTATCCTCACACGGGGCATGGAGGACGATCCCCCAGATAGGGGATCGAGCGATGCGGCGGAGGGGATTTGCCGCGATGTCCGCGTTCAATAAACCGGGCAGCGTGCAGCGCAATTATGTTCTGACCGCGTGGATATCTCCCCCATTTGGGGGAGTTCGGGGGTATGGTTGCCGGAAGGGAAACCGAATTCCTCGCGACAAAACTCGCGCCCCCCAGAGGCCCGGGATTGATCCAGCGCGCGCGACTCCTGGACATGGTCTCGCAGCTACCGAAAAAGCGGCTGGTCGTGATCAAGACGCCGGCGGGTTTTGGGAAAACCTCGCTTGCGCTTTCTTGGTCGGAGCGGCTGCAGCAGCACGGAAACGCGGTCGCCTGGCTGTCCATCGACGACAACGACGACGAGCCTGGACGTTTTCTCTTCTATGTTTGCCAAGCGCTCCAGCACGCCTGCCCAGGAAAGAAGCTCGGCGCCACCGATCTTCTCAAAGAGACCGCGCTGATCGTTCCGAACGTCATTGTCCCGGTGTTGATCAACGAGCTGATGGATATCGATGAAGAAGTTTACTTGTTCTTGGAGGACTATCACTGGATCACGCGTGGCGAGATCCATGACGCGTTGATATTTTTCCTAAAGCATGCACCGCCGCACTGCCATGTGCTGCTCACGACCAGAACAGAGCCGCCGATTCCGCTCGCCTCGCTGCGTGCACAAAACCAGTTGCTGGAGCTGGACGCTTCCGCACTGCGGTTCGATCTTGAGGAAACAAAGATCCTTCTGCAGCGCGAGAACTTGGGCGATCTCGCAGCGTCCGACCTGACGACCTTGCACGCTAAGACCGACGGCTGGCCCGCGGCCTTGAGGATCGTGCTTTGCACGACGACGCGCGGAAACGACTTCGGGCACTATGTGCGCAACCTCGCCGGCATGCACCGACCGATCGGGTCTTACTTGGCCGAGATGCTCGACGGCCTTCCCGAGAGGCTGGTGTTGTTCATGCTGCGCACCGCGATCCTCGATCGCCTTTCCTCGCAGTCGTGCGACGCGGTGGCCGGAGAAAGCGCCAGTGCGCAATTACTGCGAACGATGGAAAAGCGTGAACTCCTGATCACACCCTTGGATCAAGAAGGGCGGTGGTACAGATACCATCCTCTACTTGCCGAGTATCTAAAGGACCGACTGTACGCCGAGCGCAACGTTGAAGTTGTCGGCCTGCATCAGCGCGCAGCGGCCTGGCATGCCTCGCAAGAGATGTGGGCCGAGGCCGTGCAGCACGCGATCTTGGAGGGCAACACCGACCGGGCTTTGGGTTTCATCGAGAATTGCGCCATGACCTTGGTCAAGCGAGGTGATCTCTTCACCTTGCTTGGATGGCAACGCCAATTGCCACCTGAAATGATACGGCGTCGGCCTGAGGTTCGGCTGGCGATCGCGTGGGGACTGGCTCTCGCAATGCGCTTTGAAGAGGCGCTGCAGTTGCTGCAAGCATTGGAACACGATCTAGAAACCGATCAGTCTTCCGATCGGGATGTGGCCGCCTGCGAATGCGGTGTCGTACGTTCGGTTGTAGCCGCACTTAAAGATGACACCAGGTCGGCTCTTCAACTCGCCCAACACTACCTCCCGCGCTCGAACGATCCGTGGACCGCGAATGTCGCCACCAACGTCGTTCGGTACGGCCACCTGAAGGCAGGTGATCTGAAAGAGTTCTACGCAACGCCATGGATTCCGTACTCGGTCGACGAAGACAGGCGAAACGTTTTCGCGTCGGTCTATCGGCGCTGCATCCAGGGCATGTGCGAGATTCAGCAGCTTCGATTTTCTGCAGCCAACCGATACTGCTCTGAAGGCCTGCACTTGGCCGAGCGGTATGTCGGCCCGAACTCCGTCGCAGCTTCGTTGCCTGCCAGCCTGATCGCGCAGCTTTGCTATGAGCAAGGTCGCATGGAAGAAGCCGAAGCCATGCTCGCCGATCGCGTGCCGGTTCTCCGTACAGGGGCGATTTTGGAATGCGTGTTGAGCGCGTATCTGATCTTGGCGAGGATTGCCGTGCATCGCGAAAATCCCGAGTGGGCGCACGCGCTGCTGGAGCAGGTAGAGGAGCTTGCCATGACGCGACGATGGGGGCGCCTGAGCGCAGCCATCATGCTGGAGCGGGCGCGCCTGTATTTCCAGGAACAGCGGCTTGTTGAGGCGAAGGCCTGGGTCGACCGGCTTCAGCAGCTCGCCGCCGATTACCCAACCTCCGAACGCTGCGCATGGTCAGACATCCACCGCTACGCCGCGCTCGCTCGCGGCTATCTTGCGTCCGCAGAAAGGCGCTTCGAGCATGCGATCTCGATCTTGGGCGATTTGCAGCGAGAGGCCGAGACGGCGCAGAATTCGTATTTTGCGCTTCGCGTAGCGACTGTTCTGTCGATCGTTCGATTCAAGGCGAATAAGCACGCTGCCGCATTCGACTCCTTCGACCATGTGCTCAGCACAGCCGCAATCGCTGGCGTCTACAGCACGATCTTGGACGAAGGTCGGGATGTCGGCCCCCTCCTCGTCGCGATTCACGAGCGGGCCCGACGGACTGATGGTTCCCGTAGGCTGGTGCCCCATGTCGACAAGCTGATGGCCGGTTGGCAGTCGCGGTACGGTTCGCAAACAGTGCAGATGGCGAGGTCGGCATCTGCGGCGTTCCTCAGCAACCGCCAGGGTGAGATCCTCAAGCTGATCACCGCGGGCCGCTCCAACAAGGAAATCGCGCGGACCCTCGCCATCACGCCGGAAACAGTGAAGTCACACATGAAGCGCATCTTCGCAAAGCTTGAGGTCAAGACACGGGCCCAGGCGGTCTCGCGCGCGCAAAGTCTTGGATTCGCTTTTTTGATTGACGACTGAATGCGCCAAGCGGTGCGGCACGCGCCTGCGAAGACGTATGAACAGGTCGAGGGCGCATGCGGCCAGGCGGGCTCGCCGGATTGCCTCCCCTCGCGACTTGGTGAGCAGTGGCGCTTGGAGGCGGCCGGCGCCGTTGGTCGATTCGGGAAGGCAGCCGTTGCCGGAACCAGTACGAGGGTCCCCGCCGAAAGACATGGTCCGCGCCTGCCATGGAGTGCCACACCCGTGTGTTGCACGCGGCGGCCTAAGCATGGCGCTTTTCTGAGGTTTTCAACGGCTTAACCAGCAAGCTGGCGGAGAGGGGGGGATTCGAACCCCCGGTACCCTTGCAGGTACTCCGGTTTTCGAGACCGGTGCGTTCAACCACTCTGCCACCTCTCCAGGTGCCTTCGCGGGCGGTCGAGGGCGCGGAACCTACCGGCTGATCCGACGGGCCGCAAGCCCGGTCGAATCGCGCGGAATCCCTGGATTTTGCGACCGACACTGCAAATAACCGGCTGTGGTAAGCACACACACATGACAAGACCCCGCAAATCCCGCGGCGCCACGCTGCTGCTCTGGGCCTTCATCGCCCTCAACGTCGTGCTGACCTTTGCCCCATTATTCGGCGGGCATCTCACCGAGTTTCGCGACGAGCTTGGCAAGCATGGCGGGCTCGCGCTGCCGGCCATGTGTTTCCTGTTTCTCTTCGTCGGTTCGCTGACCGGCGTGCCGCAGGTCGTGTCGGTGGCGATGATCGGGTCGGTGCTGCCGGTCGGACCCGGATTCGTCGTGTGCTGGCTCGCCACCATGAGCAGCGCGTCGATCGGCTTCGCCATCGGCCATCGCGCGCGCGGCATGACCGACGCGTTCTTCGCGCGCCAGGGTTGGGCGGCGCGGCGACTCGACGTCGCGCGGCGCACCTTTGCCGAGAACGGCGTCATCGCAAGCCTGCTGGTGCGCTTCGTTCCGATCGCGCCTTTTTCCGTCGTCAACGCGATGGCCGGTGCGCTCGGCGTGCGCTGGGGCGAGTTCCTGCTCGGCACCGGGCTCGGCATCTGTCCCAAGATCGCGATCACGCTGCTGTTCGGCGGCGGACTGCGCGACGTCTTCGAAACCCACTCGCTCGGCAGCTTCTACGTCGTCGCCAGCACGATCGCCTCAATGGTCGTGTTCGCGATCATTGGACAGATCCTCTTCCGGCGTATGCAGAAGCGCAGCAGCCAAACGTCGTCGGACGTTTCGAGCGACCTCTCGTAACTTTCGGCAAGTTTCATCGCGTTTGCGCAGCCCATCCGGTACCTGCTCAGGTCCCGGCCGGTGCGCCCATTTCGCCGGCCGGATTCTCCTTGCGGAAGCGAATTCGACCAGCCGAAATCCGCCGGCCGCATAACCGACAGGTCCGACATGAAAAAGCTCGTCCGCTGGCTGCTCCTCAGCTGCGCACTCGTTCCGGCGGCAGCGAATGCCGGCACCGTCTCGATCACCATCACCGAGCACGGAATTCCGCATATCAACGCGTCGGACTTTCGCGGGCTCGGCTACGGCTATGCGCATGCGCTGGCCGAGAACGACATTTGCGGCTTGGCCGATACGTTCGCGACCTATGACGGCGCACGTGCGCTGCGCTTTGGCGAAGACAAGTCGGACATCCAGTACATTCTCGGCCGCCGGCCGATCAACAACGCGGTCAGCGATTTCGGCATGCGGCTGATGGTCGAGCAGCACGCGCCGCGCAACCTGACGCCGCAACTGAGCGCGCTGGTGCAAGGCTACGCCGAAGGGTTCAATCACTATCTGGCCACCACGCCGGCCGCCGATCTGCCCGACGCATGCCGCGGCAGCGACGCGCTGAAACCGATCACGCAGGACACGATTCATCGCCGCGTCAACGGCTTCGCGATGCTGCTCAGTTCGGGCCTGTTCCTGCAAGACCTCTACGACGCGGCACCGCCGACCGACGAAAAACACGCCGTGCTCGAAAGCGGCGCGTACGCCCAGGAGCCGATGCTGGCGGGCAGCAACGCCTATGCGTTCGGCAAGGACACGACCGACAACGGACGCGGCCTGCTGCTGGGCAATCCGCATTTCTTCTGGGACGGGCCCAACCGCTTCACCGAACTGCATCTGACCGTGCTCGGCCAGTATGACGCGATGGGCATGGCGGTGCTGGGCATGCCGCTGATCACGGTCGGCTTCAACAAGTCGCTGGCGTGGTCGCATACCGTGTCGACCGACGCGCGCGCATCCATCTATCGTTTGATTTTGGATCCCGCCGATCCGACGCGCTATCTCGTCGACGGCAAATGGGTTGCGATGACGCGCAAGCACATCGAAATCCAGGCGCGCACCAAATCGGGCGCGATCGAAAAGCGCAGCCATGATTTCTATCTGACCAGATACGGGCCGGTGCTGACCAACAAAGCCTTGCCCTGGACCAAGCAATTCGCCTACGCGCTGGCCGACGCCAATCAGAAGAACGGGCGCTCCTTGCAACAGTGGCTGGAGATCGGCGCGGCGCCCAACGTGACGGCGCTAAAGGCTTCGCTCGACAAAAATCTCGGCACGCCATGGCTCAACACGATCGCAGCCGATCGCGACGGCAACGCGTTTTACGGTGACATCTCGGTGGCGCCGAATTTCGACGCCGCCAAACTGGCCGCTTGCGCGGTGCCCGGCATCACGATCGCGCGCGCCTCGGTCCTCGACGGGTCGCGCACCGACTGCACCGCAACGGTCGATGCGTCGACGCCCGAGCCCGGGCTGTTGCCGCCCGCCAAGCGCCCGTCGATGACGCGCACCGACTTCGTCGCCAATTCGAATGCCAGTTATTGGCTGACCAACGCGTCGGCGCCGCTCGAAGGATTCTCGCCGGTGATCGGGGCAGAACGCACGGCGCAGAATTTCCGCACCCGCCAAGGCCAGGTGCAGGTGCGCGACCGCTTGGCCGGACGCGACGGCCTGCCGGGTGACCGCATGTCGATGCAGGCGGTCGAGAAGATCCTCTTCTCGGACCGCAGCCTGCAGGGCGAGCTGGTGCTGAACGATCTGCTTGCTGCGTGCAAAGGCTCGAACGACGCCAACGTGCAACGCGGATGCGCGGCGCTGGCCAAATGGGACAAGCGCTACGCGCTCGACAGCATCGCGGCGCATGTCTTCAGCGAGTTCACCATGGCCGCAGCGCCGGGCGAAGATATGGGTACGACGCCAAGCCTGTGGCGCGTGCCGTTCGATCCGACCGATCCGGTCAACACGCCGCGCGATCTCGACACCTCAAATCCGGCGGTGCTGAAAGCGTTGGCCGCCGCGGTCGAGAAGCTCGACAAAGCCGGCATTCCGCTCGACGCCAAGCTTGGCGACGTGCAGTTCGTCGTGCGCCACGGCGAGCGCATTCCGCTGCATGGCGGCGCGACCTACAGCGCCTTGCGCGCCACCTTGACGCCGAATGTCGGCTACACCGAGCCGATGGGACCGTCGAACTCCTACATCCAGGTGGTGACGTTCGACGAGAACGGCCCGGTCGCCGACGCGATCCTCGCCAGCTCGCAGACGCCGGATCCGAAATCGCCCTTCTATGCCGACCAGACCAAGAGCTATTCGCGCGGCGAGTGGACGCGGCTGCCCTTCACGCCGGCGGCGGTCGCGGCGCAAGCGATCCGTCCGCCGTTGGTGCTGGCAGTGCCGTCGCGGTAGCGCGTTTTCCCGCGAAAGCCTGCCCCGTACTTGATACGGGGTGGACTTCCAGCCAGGCGGGAACTCGGCGCGCAACAGATCAACCGCAATTGAGTACAGACCTTAAGGCGCGCAACGTCCGTCTTTCAGGCGACCCTCCGCTCGACAAGGCCACGCCGAGGGGAGCGATCCTCTCGCCTTCGCTCAAACCTCGGCAGCAGCTGCATCCGATGCAGGATGAGGCTGGGCTCTTCCCGATCGCTGCCGAGCAAGGCAGCGAATTGATCCGGCAGCAGCGGCGGGCTCAAATAATAGCCTTGCACCTCGTCGCAATGATGCGACCGAAGAAATTCCAGCTCTTCCCGCGTCTCCACGCCTTCGGCGACGACACGCAGCTTCAGGCTTCTTGCCATGCCGATCACCGCGGTCACGATGATCGCATCGTGACCGTGCGTGCTGAGCTGATGGACGAAGGATTGATCGATCTTCAGCGCGTCGATCGGAAATTTTCGAAGGTAACTGAGGCTCGAATAGCCGGTGCCGAAATCATCGATCGCCACTTGAACGCCGATGTCCCGTAGCGTCTGGAGCGTGGAAGCAGCGGACTCGGCGTGCTTCATCAACACACTCTCGGTCAGCTCGAGTTCGAGATACCGTGGAGCCAACCCGGTTTCGTTGAGGATGGCGAGCAGACCGTCGAGGAAATTTTCGTTGCGGAACTCCATCGCCGAAACATTGACCGCCATCGTCGTCGGCGGCAGTCCGGCATCGATCCAGGCCTGCGCTTGCTCGGCGGCTTCACGAAGGACCCAGGCGCCGATCGGCACCATCAGGCCGCAATCTTCGGCAACCGGAATGAACTGTGCCGGCGGCATCGGTCCGCGCGTCGGATGCGTCCAGCGTATCAACGCTTCGGCCCCGGTAACTTCGCCGCTCCGGATATCGATCTTCGGCTGGTAGTGCAGGACGAATTCGCGCCGCTCCAGGGCGCGGCGAAGCGCCTCTTCGATGAATCGCCGCTCAATGGCGAGTTCCTTCATGGCCGGCTTGAAAAACTGATAGCGCTGGCGGCCGTTTTCCTTGGCCTGGTACATCGCAGTGTCCGCGTTCTTGATCAGCGCCTCCGCATCCAGGCCATCGTCGGGATAGATGCTCACGCCGATGCTGGCACTGACATGCAGATCGTGCTGGTCGATCGTGTGCGCTTTCGCCACCGCCTGCAGAATTTTTTGCGCCGTGACGGCCGCGTCTTCCGCTTGTCGCACTTCAGACAGCAACACGACGAATTCGTCGCCGCCCTGGCGGCTCACCGTGTCCGAGCCTCGGACGCAATCCTTCAGGCGTCTCGCAATGGACTGCAGCAGCTTGTCGCCGAACATATGCCCCAGGGAATCGTTGACGTATTTGAAGCCGTCCAGATCCAGGAACAACACGGCGACTCTCTTCTTGTGACGCCGCGCAAAGTCGATCGCCTGGCTGATCCGCTCATGCAGATGCGTCCGATTGGGCAGGCCGGTCAGAAAATCATGTTCGGCCGCGTGTGCCATCTGCAGCGCCATCGCGAGTTCTTTGTTCGAATGGTCGATTTCGTCGACCTTCAGGGCCAATTGCTTCTCAGCATTCTTGCGCACGCTGATGTCGCGAATCGCCGCCGTCACCAGGATTCCTTCGGTGCTCTTGAACGGGCTAAGCATGAGTTCGATGGGAAACTCGCTGCCGTCATTGCGGCTGCCGATGAGTTCGATTCCGGTTCCGATCTGCTGCGCCAGCGCCTCGGCGGCCGTGCGCGTCCCGTCCGCGAGCAGCCGTTCGGCGAAGCCCTCGGGGATGATGCGTTTCACCTTCTGCCCGATAAGCTCGTCGCGGCTGTAGCCGAACTGCTTCTCCACCTGGAGATTCAGCAGAACGATCTCGCCCGATTCGTCGACCACCACCATCGCGTCCGGCGCCGCCTCGAGCAGGCCGCGATACCGGCCTTCCATCTGCGCCAGATGCATCTCCGCATTCCTGCGCACGCTGATGTCGCGGATTGCCGCCGTCACCAGAATCCCGTCGGCACTGCCCAGCGGGCTCAGCATGAGTTCCATGGGAAACTCGCTGCCGTCCTTGCGCCGTCCGGTGAGCTCGATCCCGGTTCCGATCTGCTGCGCCAGCGCCTCGGACGCGCTGCGCGTCCCGTCCGCGAGCAGCCGTTCGGCAAAGCCCTCGGGGATGATGCGCTTCACCTTCTGGCCGATGAGTTCGTCGCGGTTGTAGCCTAACTGCTTCTCCGCCTGGAGATTCAGCAGAACGTTCTCGCCCGATTCGACGACCACCACCATCGCGTCCGGTGCCGCCTC
>JAQGIE010000011.1 GCA_028291365.1 Rhodospirillales bacterium | reverse complement strand
ACCGCCTCGTAGGGCGCGCGGCCGCGGGTGCCGGCGCTCTCCAGCAGCGACGACTGGAACCAGCCGCGATGCTGGTCCGACCCTTCGAGATAGAGATCGGCCGGGCTGCCGAGCTCGTCACGCGCTTCGAGCACGAAGGCGTGCGTCGAACCGGATTCGAACCAGACATCGACGATGTCGACGACTTGGTCATACAGCGAGGCGTCGTACTGGTTGCCGAGGAAATCGGCTGGCGGACGCTTGAACCAGGCGTCCGACCCTTCTTCGGCGAAGATGTTGCGAATCCGCTGCAGCACGGCTTCGTCGCGCAACGGCTCGCCGTCCGACTTGCGCGTGAAGAACGCGATCGGCACGCCCCAGGTGCGCTGGCGGCTGATGCACCAGTCCGGACGCTGCTCGACCATCGACCGGATGCGATTTTGCCCCGCGGCCGGCACGAAGCGCGTCTGCTCGATCGCGCCCAGCGCTTTCTTGCGCAGATCGTTCGTCTCCATGGAGATGAACCATTGCGGCGTGGTGCGGAAGATCAGCGGCGCTTTCGAGCGCCAGCTGTGCGGATAGGGATGCTGCAGCGAGCCTTTCGCCAGCAGCCGCTCGACCTCGACCAGCTTGCCGATGACGGCGCCGTTGGCGTCGCCCTGCTTGCCCTCGCGCGTGAAAATGCGCTTGCCCGCGAACAGCGGCACGTTGTCGTAGAAGGCGCCTTCGTCGTCGACGGTGCGCGGTACTTCGAGCCCGTGGGCGCGGCCGAGGATGAAATCCTCTTCGCCGTGACCGGGCGCGGTGTGCACGAAGCCGGTGCCTGCATCTTCGGTGACGTGATCGCCCGCCAGCAGGGGCACGTCGAAGTCATAGCCGAGGCCGCGAAACGGATGCGCCGCGATCGTGCCGGCCAGCTCGGCGCCGTCGAACTCGGCTTCGAGACGCCAGGCGCCGATCTTGGCCGCGTTCTTCACCGCCTCGGCAAGCGCCGGCGCGATGACGAACCGGTCGCCGGTTTTCGCCGTGGTCGATTCACCGGCATCTTCGACCTGGTAGACGCCGTAGCGGATCGCCTCGCCATAGGCGATGGCGCGGTTGCCGGGCATGGTCCAGGGCGTGGTGGTCCAGATCACCACAAACGCATGTTCGAGAACCGGCATGGACGCGCGCACGACCGGGAATTTGACCCAGACCATGGCGGATTTGTGCTCGTGGTACTCGACCTCGGCGTCGGCCAGCGCGGTCTTTTCCACCACCGACCACAGCACCGGCTTCACGCCCTGATAGAGCGAGCCGTTCTGCAGGAATTTGTGGATCTCGCCGACGATCGTGGCCTCGGCCGCGTTGGTCATCGTCAGGTACGGGTTGGGCCAGTCGCCGATGACGCCGAGACGCTGGAACTGCTCGCGCTGCTGGTCGACCCAATAGGCCGCGAAGGCGCGGCACTCGGCGCGAAAGGTCGTGACGTCGACCTGGTCCTTGTCGCGGCCCTCGGCGCGGTAGCGCTCCTCGATCTTCCATTCGATCGGCAGGCCGTGACAGTCCCAGCCCGGCACGTAGGGCGAATCAAAGCCCAGCATCGAGCGGGCGCGGACGGTGACGTCCTTGAGGATCTTGTTGACCGCGTGCCCGATATGGATGTCGCCGTTGGCGTAGGGCGGGCCGTCATGCAGGACGAATTTCGGCCGGCCGGCGCGAGCCTTGCGCAGGCGGCCATAGAGATCCTGTGCGAGCCAGGCGCTGAGGAGCTGGGGCTCCTTCTGCGCCAGGCCGGCGCGCATCGGGAACGCAGTCTTCGGCAGGAAGACCGTGTTCTTGTAGGCGTCTTTGTTGGTCTGGGCGTTCATTTGGGACCGGTCGTGATGGCGCCCGCCCTGACCCGAGTCAAGGACGGGTCCAGTTCAAGTGACGTCCCGTGACCGTTTGGCCCCGGAAGTCACGCTGGAGTCGTAGAATTCGGGCGGTTTTCTGCGCACCCGAGCGACCAAAGCGATGAATGTAAGGGGCCTCGGTCACCGCGCCAGGGCGGCGCGGGCGTCCAGCGCGTCGCGCGCGATCTGGGATTTCAACGCCTCGACATCGTCGAATTCGGCCTCGGCGCGCAGCCGCTCGACCAGCTGGACCCGCAGCACCCGCCCATAGAGGTCGCCGGCGAAATCGAACAGATGGACTTCGAGCATCGGCTGCTCGGTCCGCCACATCGGCCGCACGCCGAGATTGGCGACGCCGCCGCGCCATAGCGGCTGCGGCTCGTCGATGGCGGCGCGGACTGCGTAGATGCCGTAGGCCGGGCGCAGATATTCGCCGAGTTCGAGATTGGCGGTGGGCCAGCCGAGATGGCGTCCGCGCGCATCGCCGTGCAGCACGTGGCCGTCGACTTCCCACGTCCGGCCCAGCAGGGCGGCCGCCTGACGTGCCTCGCCGGCCACCAGCAGCTCGCGCACCCGGGTCGAGGAAACCACCGCGCCGCCGCCTTCGATTGGGCGGATCTCCTCGACGCCGAAACCGTGCCGCGCGCCCTCGTCGCGCAGCAGCGCCATGTCGCCGTGGCGCTTGTTGCCGAAGACGAAATCCCAGCCCGCCACCGCATGGGCGATGCCGAGATCGCCGACCAGCACCTGGGCGACGAAGTCGGCGGCCGACTTCTCGCTGAGGCTGCGGTCGAAATGCAGCACGTAGAGAAGGTCGACGCCCAGCGCTTCCAGCGCATGCGCCTTGGGCCGCAGCGGGGTCAGGCGAAAGGGCGGATCGTCGGGCCGGAACAGGCTGCGCGGGTGCGGCTCGAAGGTGACGACGCCGAGCGGGCGGCCCTGGTCGCGCGCGATGGCGCCGGCGCGCGCCACCACTTCGCGGTGGCCGAGATGGACGCCGTCGAAATTGCCGAGCGCCACCACCGCGCCGCGCGCGTCGGATGGCAGATCATTGGTATGGCGGAATAGCCGCATGGGGCGGCGACCCTACCGGTCAGCCGCGCCCATGCAACCCATGCCGGGCCAGCTCGGCGCCAAGCCGGCCGGTCGCAAACAGAAAGAACATCCGGAAGTCGCTGTAGAGCGACCAAAGCGGGTACCGGAACGTGGCCGGGCGGTTGTGCTCGATTGCCGCGTGGCTGATCCAGGCAAAGCCGTAGCCCGCCACCAGCGCCACGACAGCCCAGCTCGTGTGGCCGGTGAGAAGCGCGACCGCGAGAATGAGCAGCGCGAGGCCGGTGCCGACCAAATGCCAGGCGCGTGTTGCAGGCTTCGAATGTTCGCCCAGATAGAAGGGCCAGAACGCGTCGTAACTGCCGATGCGCGGATCACCCATGTCACGCTCGTGGTTGATCATTTCGCGTTTGCAGCATAATCGATGCTGCTTCTTTCGCCTAAAGGATCAAGGGTCATGGCCTATCGGATTGCCGTCGTCGGAGCCACCGGGAATGTCGGTCGCGAGATGCTGCAGACGTTGGCTGAGCGAAAGTTTCCCGTGTCGGACCTCGTCGCGCTGGCGAGCTCGCGCTCGATCGGGCGCGAAGTGTCGTTCGGCGAAGACGACATCGTGAAGGTCCAGGACCTCGCCACCTTCGACTTCAAGGGCTTCGATCTGGTCCTGTCGTCGCCGGGCGCCAAGATCTCGGCCGAGTTCGCGCCGCGCGCCGCGCGTGCCGGCGCGGTCGTGATCGACAACACCTCGCATTGGCGCATGGATCCGGACGTGCCGCTGGTCGTGCCGGAAGTGAATCCGGACGCGCTGGCCGGCTTTGGCCGCAAGAACATCATCGCCAACCCGAATTGCTCGACCATCCAGATGGTGGTGGCGCTGAAGCCGCTGCACGACGCCGCCAAGATCCGGCGCGTGATCGTCTCGACCTATCAATCGGTGTCGGGCAAGGGCAAGGAAGCGATGGACGAGCTGTTCACGCAGACGCGCGGCATCTACGTCAACGATGCGATCACGCGCGAGCACTTCACCAAGCAGATCGCGTTCAACGTCATCCCGCACATCGACAGTTTCATGGATGACGGATCGACCAGGGAAGAATGGAAGATGGTCGTCGAGACCAAGAAGATTCTCGACCCGTCGATCAAGGTGCACGCGACCTGCGTCCGCGTGCCCGTCTTCGTCGGTCACGCCGAGTCGATCAATGTCGAGTTCGATCGTCCGATCTCGGCCGACGAAGCGCGCGAATTGCTGCGCGATGCGCCGGGCGTGTCGGTGGTCGATCACCGCCTCGACGAAGGCTATGTCACCCCGGTCGAAGCGGCGGGCGAAGACTCGGTCTTCGTGTCGCGGCTGCGTGAAGACCCGACCATCGACAACGGCCTCGCCTTCTGGTGCGTCAGCGACAATCTCCGCAAGGGCGCCGCGCTGAACGCGGTGCAGATCGCCGAAGCCCTGATCCATCGTCCGGAGTTCAAGAAGTCGAAGAAGGCGGCCTGATTCCCCGCGCAAGCGGGGATCCATCGCGGGGAATTAAGCCACCTTTTCCGCTTTGAACCGCGGCGTCGCCGCCGCGAATTCGGCCTGCGCCGCGACCAGTGCCAACTCGCGCTGGCCGGCGGCGCGAGTCGCTTCGAAAATCGCGTAGATGCCCGACGCCGCCCGCGCCAGCGCGGCGCCGGGATCGCGTGAGGTCAGCCAGTGCGACAGGAACAGCGCGCAGACCGCGTCGCCGGCGCCGTTGGGCATCGGGTCGAGGTCGAGCAGCGGGGTCGCCACCAGCCAGGCGCCATCCGCGGTGTCGAGCAGCATCTCGATCACGTTCGGGTCGCCGTCCTTGCGGTCGAGGCTGGTGACCAGAACCAGCTTGGGTCCCTGCGCGCGCAGCGACGCGGCCGCGCCAAGCGCGTCGTCCAGCGTGTGCACCTGTGCGCCGGCGAGGAATTCCAGTTCGAACCGGTTGGGCGTGACGAGATCGGCGAGCGGCAGCGCGCGCTTGGCCATGAACTCGGGCAGGCCGGGGCGAACGAAGAAACCGCGGCCGACATCGCCCATCACCGGATCGCAGGCGTAGAGCGCGGGCCGCGCCTTGGCCACGGTTTCCAGCACCACATCGCCCAGCGCGACGTCGCCGAGATAGCCCGACAGCACCGCGTCCAGCCGCTCGAGTCCGCCGCGCGCTTCGACGCCGCCGAGAATCGCGCGCACATGGGCCGGCGAAAAGACCTCGCCTTCCCAGGCGCCGTAGCCGGTGTGGTTCGAGAAATCGACCGTGTTGACCGCGATCACCTCGTGACCCAGCCGCTCGAGCGGAAATACGGCGGCGCGATTGCCGACATGGCCGTACGCGACGTGACTCTGGATCGAGAGGATGTTGGCCATCGGGTGACGTCAGTTCACCCAAACAAACGAAACCCCGCAAGGGCTACTGCCCCGCGGGGTTTCTTGGCTTCTGTTTTCAACGTTCTTGCCTTGTTGCCGCGAGGTCAGACGACCCCGCCGATACGGCCAATGAAAACAACCGCGACAAACGCGCTCACGATGAGCGGGATTGCCGCTTCGATGACGTCACGAACCATGGTGGACTCCTGTTTGATTGAGCCCAGCCGCTTCGCCTCTCCTGTCGGCGGTGTTCTGGCGTATTCGCTGCGACGCAACAACACATGTTCGCGCCGACTCCACATGCGCAATTCGCAGACCGAAACCGCAAGAACAAGATCGCTTCAATTTTTTCTACCGGTGTTAGGCTGGCTGCATGGACGCACGACCGAACGACCTCGCCGCTTTCTGGATGCCCTTCACGGCCAACCGCCAATTCAAAGCGGCGCCGCGCCTGCTCGTTGCCGCCGAGGGCATGCACTACACGAGTCATGACGGGCGCCAGGTGCTCGATGGCACCGCCGGACTTTGTTGCGTGAATGCCGGCCACGCCCATCCCAGCATCGTCGACGCAATCCAGAAGCAGGCGAAGCAGCTCGACTTCGCGCCGACCTTCCAGATGGGTCATCCGCTGGCGTTCGAGCTCGCCAACGCGGCGACCGCGATCGCGCCGCCGTCGCTCAACCGCATTTTCTATACGAACTCGGGTTCCGAGGCGGTCGACACCGCGCTCAAGATGGCGCTCGCCTATCACCGCGCGCGCGGTGAAGGCGCTCGCACGCGCCTCATCGGCCGGGCCCGCGGCTATCACGGCGTCGGCTTCGGCGGCATTTCGGTCGGCGGCATCGCCGGCAACCGCAAGGCGTTCGGCACGATGCTGGGCGGCGTCGATCATCTGTCCCACACGCATGCGCCCGAACATCAGGCCTTCACGCGCGGCCAGCCCGAATGGGGCGCGCATCTCGCCGACGAGTTGGAAAAACTGGTCGCGCTGCACGATGCTTCGACCATCGCGGCGGTGATCGTCGAGCCGCTGGCCGGTTCCACCGGCGTGCTGGTGCCGCCCAAGGGCTATCTCGAGAAGCTGCGCGCCATCTGCAGCAAGCACGGCATCCTGTTGATCTTCGACGAGGTGATTACGGGCTTCGGCCGGTTGGGCACCGCCTTTGGCGTCGACGCGTTCGGCGTCACGCCCGACCTGATGACGGTTGCCAAGGGCATCACCAACGGCGCCGTTCCGATGGGCGCGGTCTACAGCTCGCAGGCGGTGCATGACGCGATCGTCGATGCCGGCCCGGAAGGCGCGATCGAATTCGCGCACGGCTATACCTATTCGGGTCACCCGCTCGCCTGTGCCGCCGGGCTGGCGACCCTGCAGGTCTATCGCGACGAGAGCTTGTTCGAGAACGCGGCGCGGATGGCCAAGCCGCTCGAAGACGCGGCGCACGCGCTGAAAGGCCTGCCCAACGTCATCGACGTGCGCAATTACGGTCTGGTCGGCGCGGTCGAGCTGGCGCCGCGCGACGGCAAGGTCGGCGCACGCGCCTACGAGGTATTCGTGCGCTGCTACGAGGCGGGCGTGCTGACGCGGCAGACCGGCGACACCATCGCCATCTCGCCGCCGCTGATCATCAACGAGCAGCAGATCGGCCAGCTGTTCGACACGCTGGCGAGCGCAATCAAAGTGACGAAGTAGGGAGCGCAGCGCGCTTCCTGCTTCTTATTTTCGATCGATTGCGAAGAAATCCGCTTTGGCCGGGATCGCCGCCGCGAGCTGGCGGCGATAGTCGCGGCGCGGGATCTCGCGGGCGCCGAAGCGCGCGAGATGCGGTGTCAGGAACTGCGAATCCAGCAGCGTGTAGCCGCCCTGGCGCAGACGTTCGATCAGATGCACCAGCGCCGCCTTGGACGCGTCGGTCGCGGTCGCGAACATGCTTTCGCCGAAAAACGCGCCGCCCAGGGCAACGCCATAGAGCCCGCCGACCAGAACGCCGTCGCGGCGGGTTTCGACCGAATGGGCGAAGCCCAGCCGATGCAGCTCGCCATAGACGCGGCGGATGGTGGTGTTGATCCAGGTGTCGGGGCGCGTCGCGGCACAATTCGCCAGCACGGCGTCAAAGTCGCGATCGACCCCGAGGTCGAACGGCGCCTGTTTCAGCGTGCGTGCCAGCCGGCGCGGCACGTGGAAACTGTCGTCGAGCGGAATGACGCCGCGCGGATCGGGATCGAACCAGACCAGCCGCTCGTCGACCGCCGATTCCGCCATCGGGAAGATGCCGGCGGCGTAGGCGCGCAGCACGAGATCGGGGGTGAGCTCGATCTCCACCGGGCCCCCGCTACAGCTTGCCGAGCCGCTGCTCCAGCCAGTGAATGTCGTAGCGGCCGTCGACGAAGTCGGGGTCGCGGATGATGCGCTGCTGCAGCGGCAGGGTCGTGTCGATGCCGTCGATGACGAATTCCGACAGGGCCCGGCGCAGGCGCATCAGACATTCGTTGCGCGAGCTTCCATGCACGATGAGCTTGGCGATCAGACTGTCGTAGTGCGACGGCACGCGGTAGCCGTCATAGAGCGCGGAATCCACGCGCACGCCGAGGCCGCCCGGCGGGTGGTAGCCGCGCACCTGCCCCGGCGACGGCATGAAGGTCTCGGAATTCTCGGCGTTGATGCGGCACTCGATGGCGTGGCCGCGGAACTCGATGTCCTCTTGGCGGAACGACAGCGGCTGGCCGGCGGCGATGCGGATCTGTTCGCGCACGAGGTCGATGCCGGTGATCATTTCGGTCACCGGATGCTCGACCTGGATTCGCGTTTTCATCTCCATGAAGAAGAATTCGCCGTTCTCGTACAGGAACTCCATCGTTCCGGCGCCGCGATAGCCCATCAGCTTGACGGTGCGTGCGGCGAGCGAGCCGATCTTTTCCCGCTCGCTGGCATTGAGCGCCGGCGACGGGCCTTCCTCGACGAGTTTCTGGTGGCGCCGCTGGATCGAACAATCGCGCTCGCCGAGATGGATCGCGTTGCCGTGCGTGTCGCCGAAAACCTGGATTTCGATATGGCGCGGCTTTTCGAGATAGCGCTCGAGATAGACCTCATCATTGCCGAAGAACGACTTGGCTTCGTTGCGCGCGAGCTTGTAGGCGCTTTCGACCTCGTCCTTGGTCTTGGCGACGCGCATGCCTTTGCCGCCGCCGCCGGCCGCCGCCTTGATCAGCACCGGATAACCGACGCGGTCAGCGGTCGCGATCGCCTTCTCGAGCGTTTCGAGCGCGCCGTCGGAACCCTGGATCACCGGCAGGCCCAGCGACTGCACCGTGCGCTTGGCCGAGACCTTGTCGCCCATGATGCGAATATGTTCGGGCGTCGGGCCGATGAAGACGAAACCGTGCTCTTCGACCATTTCGGCGAAGCGGGCATTCTCGCTGAGAAAGCCGACGCCGGGATGGATCGCGTCGGCACCGGTGATCGACGCCGCGGTCAGCAGCGCCGGCATGTTCAAATAGGAATCGCGCGACGGCGGCGGGCCGATGCACACCGCTTCGTCGGCGAGGCGCACATGCATCGCGTCGGCGTCGGCGGTCGAATGAACCGCCACCGTCTTGATGCCCATCTCGCGGCAGGCGCGATGGATCCGCAGCGCGATTTCACCGCGATTGGCGATCAGGATTTTTTCGAACAAGGCGTGCTTACTCGACGACCAGCAGCACCTGGCCGTATTCGACCGGCTGGCCGTCATCGATCAGAAGCTGCGTGACCGTGCCGCCCGACGTCGCCTTGATCGGGTTCATCACTTTCATGGCTTCGATGATCAACAGCGTGTCGCCGGCGCGAATCTTCGCGCCAAGGCTTACATAGGGCGGCGAACCCGGCTCGGCCTGGAGATAGGCGGTGCCGACCATCGGCGATATGACCGCGCCCGGATGATCGGCGAGATTGGCGACCGCGATCGGCGCGGCGTTGACGGTGACCGTCGTGGTGGCGGGCGTCATGGCCGCCGCAACCGCGGTCCCGCCTTTGCTGACGCGGATCGAGCGGTCGCCCTCGGCGACTTCGATCTCGGTCAGGCCGGTCTCGCCCATCAAATCGGCGAGCTTGCGGATCACGTCATCGTCAATTTCGATTTTCGGCATCTTCGAATCGGTCCTGCAGGGAGCGCGGGAGACTAGAGCAGGTCGCGGTCCGATTGAACCGCGACCTGCCCTGGCCCTCTGTCTTGGCGCGTTTTGTATCGCATCACGTTCAAACTGCCCGGAAAACGCGCTAATCCCGCTCGACCAGCCGCGCCATCGCGTCGAGCGCGAACAGGTACCCCTGCGCGCCCAGCCCGCAAATCACGCCGTTGGCGGCGCGGCTGACATAGGAGTGCCAGCGGAATTCCTCCCGCCGGAACACGTTGGACAAATGCACTTCGACCAGCGGAAGCTCGGCGATCAGCAGCGCGTCGAGCAAAGCGATCGAAGTGTGCCCGTAGGCACCCGGATTGATCACGATGCCGTCATGCTCGGTGCGAGCCGACTGGATCCAGGTGACCAGTTCGCCTTCGATGTTGCTCTGGCGAAAATCCAGCGCGAAACCCAGCAATTCGGCGCGCTCGGCGCAGGCCGCTTCGATGTCTTCCAACGTGTCACGCCCATAGATGGCGGGCTCACGCGCGCCGAGCATGTTCAGATTGGGTCCGTTGAGGACCAGAATCGAAGCGGGTTCGCTCACGAGGCCGACTTCTTGCGCGCTTCGGCGATCTTGGCCTGGAACTCCTCGAGATCGACGGCGCCGCCGACCATCTCGTCACCGATCACGAAAGCGGGCGTGCCGCGCATGTTCAGTTCGCGCGCCAGCGTGCGGTTCTTCTTGATCGCATCGGCGATCTCGGGCTTGGCCATGTCGGCCTTGAGCTTGGTCAGGTCGAGACCGACCGACTTCGCGACGTCGACCGCGCCGGCTTCGTCGATTTTGCCTTTGCGCGCCAGCAGCGCGTCGTGGAACGGCACGTATTTGCCCTGGAGGTTCGCGGCCAGCGCAAACTTGGCGGCCACTTCGCTGTCGGGCGAGAGGATCGGGAATTCCTTGTAGACGAGGCGCACCTTGCCGTCGGCTTCGACCGCTTTTTTCAGCGCCGGCGCCACCGTCTTGCAGTAGGGGCAGTTGTAATCGAAGAACTCGACGATGGTGACGTCGCCGGCCTTGTTGCCGCTGACCGGCGCCGACGCATCGGCGAACAGCTCGGCCTTCTTCGACGCGACCGCCGACTTCGCCTGGTCGTTGCGCTCGGCCTCGTCCTTGGCTTCGAGCTTCTGGATCGCTTCGACCAGCACTTCGGGATGCTGCAGCAGGTACTCGCGCACGACCGATTCGATCTTGGCGCGCTCAGCCGGCGTCGCAGTCGGGGCCGGGTCGGCGGCAAAGGCGGGCGTCACCGCGAGCGCGGCGAGCAGGGCGAGTACGAGACGCATGACGGAAGTCCTTTCGGGCGCGCACCCTAGTCGAACGGGGCGAGCCAGCAAAATTGTTCGACCGGGCCGGGGAAAAGGCTCGGAAAAACAGCGATGTAGGAAATTCCGCCGCGGCTTACGAGGTCACAGGCCGCGGCGTTTGCGCGCCTCGCGCTCCATCCGCTCCATCCGGTCCAGCACGGCGGGGTCGAGCGGCTTGGTCGAGGCCAGGATGTCCTGGGCCTGGACCGCCTGCCGCGAGCCGGGCGAAACCCGGCTCAGCACCTGCTCGGCCAGGCGGCGAGCCTCGGAGATCCGTCCTTCGAGCGAGGATTCCTCAGCCAGTTCGAGCTTGGCGGTGACCTCGTCGCCTTTGCGTCCATACGCGGTCGCGAGCAGCCGGTGCACCAGCGGCACGTTGCGTTCCTTGATCGACGCCGCCTTGAGATCCTTGATCGCCGCGTCGAGCAATTCGGGCTTGCCGGTTTCGACCAGCGCCTGGCCGGCGGCCATCCGGATGAGGCCTTCGTTCGGCGCCAGGTCGGAGGCTTTGCGCAGAACCTCCGCCGCTTCGGCGACGCGGCCGTTCTCGAACAGCGCCTGGCCTTTGAATTCGTAGAACCAGACTTCGTTCGGCTTCTCGGCGATCAGCGCGTCGATGACTTTGAGACTTTCGGCGAGCTGGCCGGCGCGAAACAGCGCGATGGCGCGCGCATAGCGTCCGTCGACCGTGGTTTCGCCGCGACCATAGCGGCGCAGCGCCAGGCCGGGCTGCGCCCACGCCGTCAGCTTGGCTTTGACGCGGTGATAGGCGATCTGCATTTCGACCGGAAATTGCGTGTTCCGGTACGGGCTCCGTTCGGCCTGATAGCGCACCGCTTCGATACGGTCGCGGGTCAGCGGATGGGTGCGGATATATTCGGCCTGGCGCGTCGCCGGCAGCACTTCCTGGCTTTGCAGCTTCTCGAAAAAGGTCACCAGACCATCCGCCGGCATCTTCGCCGTCGACATGAACCGCATCGCCGCCTGGTCGGCGGCGCTTTCCTGGCCGCGCGAGAAAGCCATGTAGGCGCGCGCGCCGATTTCCTGGCCGCCGCCGATGGCGCCCGCGATGGCGCCGCCGTCGCGGCTCGCCGCGGCAGCGAGGCCGCCCAGCACCATCGCCAGAATCGCCTGGTACGACGCGTTGTCCATCGCCTCGCCCGCGCGCAGCAGATGGCCGCCCGCGATGTGACCGGTTTCGTGCGCGATGACGCCGAGCAGCTCGCCGACATTGCGCGTTTCGAGAATGAGCCCGGTGTTGAGGAAGATGTTCTGCCCGCCCGCGACGAAGGCGTTGATGCGCGGGTCCTCGACGAGCGCGATCGAGACATCGTCGGGCTTGAGGCCGGCGGCGATCCAGATCGGCCGCGCCATCATCTTGATCGCGGCTTCCATCTCGGCGTCGCGCACGATCGAGACATCGTCGGCCGCGGCACGCGCCGACCGGAATGGCGCCGGGACCAGACTCAGCAGGGCGAGGCCGAGGGCGAGAAAACGCTTTGAGCTAAAAGCCGTGGGCAAGGGGGCGTCCGTCTTGCGTGAAACCGGGAGGGACTGTAGGCCCGGCACCCGCGTCTCTGAAACGATGAAAGCGCGCATGAAGATTGCAGCTCGTGCCGGCGTGGCACCTTTTCTGGCGATGGACGTGCTCGCCCGCGCCAATGCGCGCGCCGCCGCCGGCGAACAGGTGCTGCATCTCGAAGTCGGGCAGCCCGCCACCGGCGCTCCGGCCGCGGTGATCGCCGCGGCGCAGGCGGCGCTGGCCCAGGACAAGCTCGGTTACACGGAAGCGCTGGGCACGCGGCCGTTGCGCGCGCGCATCGCACAGCATTATCGCGACCAATACGGGCTGACACTCGACCCCAGGCGCGTCGTGGTGACGACCGGCTCGTCGGGCGGCTTCGTGCTGGGCTTTCTTGCCATGTTCGATCCGGGCGACCGCATCGCCATGGCAGCGCCGGCCTATCCTGCCTATCGCAACCTGTTGATGGCGCTGGGGCTGGAAGCGGTCGAGCTGCAGGCGCGCGCCGAAGATCGCTGGCAGCCGACGCCGGCGCTGCTCGAAACGCTCGAGCGCCCGGTACAAGGCCTGCTGCTCGCCAGCCCGGCCAATCCGACCGGCGCGGTGCTGACCCGGCAAGAGCTCGCGGCGCTGGCCGACTGGGCGCGCGCCAATCGCGTGCGGCTGATGTCGGACGAGATTTATCACGGCATCGAATTCGGTCCGCGCGCGACCAGCGTGCTCGAAGTCGATGACGAGGCCGTCGTGTTCAGCGGCTTCTCGAAATATTTCTGCATGACGGGCTGGCGGCTGGGCTGGATGATCGTGCCGCCCGATCTCGAACGTCCGGTCGAGCGGCTGGCGCAGAATCTCCACATCGCGGCGCCGACCCTGGCGCAGCAGGGCGCGCTGGTGGCGTTCGACTGTCGCGACGAACTCGACGCGAATGTGCGCCGTTACGCCGCCAATCGCGCGCTGCTGCTGGAGTCGCTGACGCGGGCCGGCGCCCCCAATCTCGTGCCGCCGGACGGTGCGTTCTATCTCTATGTCGATCTGGGATTGGGCGACAGCATCGCCTGGTGCGAGCGTCTGCTCGACGCGACCGGCGTCGCTGTGACGCCCGGCATGGACTTCGATCCGGCGCGCGGAAATCACACGATCCGCCTCGCTTTTCCCGGTTCGACCGAAGAGGTCGCCGAGGCAGCGAAGCGGATCGAGAATTTCCTGCGATAATCCTCATGCCCGCGTCATCCCGCGAATGCGGGAATCCAGGTGCATGAAAAAGGGCGGTGCAGACCGTCTGCACCGCCCCGTGTTGAGTCCTCGGTCCCCGCTTTGACGGCTCCGCCGTCACTGCGTTCCGCGGGGACGACAATTGCTTACGAGCTGAGCCGCTTCCACCAGCCGCGGCGCGGCGTTTCGGGCGCCTGGTTCACGACTTCATAGTCGCGCGCCGGCGGCGGCGGCTGATCGTCGAGCCTGGGTGCGGTGTCCTGTTCGACGGCGGCCGCAGGCGGCACTTCGCGTTCGGCCCTGGGTGCAGGAACGGGCGCGGGCAGGATCGCCGGGGCAGCAGGCGGCGGGAACGGCAGCTCCTCATCGACATGCGACGCGATCGGCGGCGGCGGCTGATCATCGAGCAGCGCTTCGGAGTCTTGGGACGAAGCTTCGATCAGCTCACCCTGCTCGTCGCGCACGCGGTCGCGCGAACGGCCACGACCGCCACGACGTCCACGACGACGACGGCGCGCTGCTTCGCCTTCTTCACCCGACAGGTCGCCGGGTTCAGCGCGATGCGCTTCGCCGTCGCCCTGTTCGGTCACATGGTCCGACGGTGCTTCTTCGTGATGCGGCGCGACGGTCGCTTCGTCACCGGCTTCAACCGCGTGCCCGGCCTCGTCCTCGCGACGGCCGCCGCGACGACGGCGACGGCGGCGACGGCTGCCGCGGCGATCCTCGTCCCCGCCACGCTCGGGGGTGCGTTCCGTCTCACGTTCCGAGCTGCGCTCGGCCGCGCGTTCGCCGCGCGCCTCGCGCGCCGGGCGCGCTTCTTCGACTTCGACTTCGTCCTCGTCTTCGACCTCGTCGACCGGCTCCGGCTCGGGTTCCGGCATATAGACTTGCCGGATCGGCGCCGGCGCCGGCTCGTCCGGGCCGCGCAGGCGCAGACGCTCGACGCGGAATTCCGGGATCAGCAGCGACTCGTCGACCGCGACCAGCACGCGCATGCCGTAGCGCTGCTCGATCTCGGCCACCGCGGCGCGCTTGTGGTTCAGGAGAAACAGCGCGATCTGCGGCGGCACGCGCACCTGGATCTCGGTGGCGCGACGCTTGATGCCTTCTTCTTCGATGCCGCGCAGCACCAGCAGCGACGTCGACTCGGTCGAACGCACGACGCCAAGGCCGCGGCAATGGATGCAGGTCTCGAAATTGGTTTCCTGCAGCGACGGATGCAGCCGCTGGCGCGACAGTTCGAGCAGGCCGAAGGCCGAGATGCGACCGATCTGGATGCGCGCACGATCGGTCTTCATCGCCTCTTTGAGGCGACGCTCGACCTGGGAATCGTGCTTCGGATCCTCCATGTCGATGAAGTCGATCACGATCAGGCCGCCCAGATCGCGCAGCCGCAGCTGGCGCGCGATTTCGTCGGCGGCTTCGCAATTGGTCTTCAGCGCGGTCTCTTCGATGCCGCGTTCGCGGGTCGAACGACCCGAGTTCACGTCGATCGAAACCAGCGCTTCGGTCTGGTTGATGACGATGTAGCCGCCGCTCTTGAGCTGGGCGACCGGCGAATGCATCGCGTCGATCTGGCTTTCGACGCCGTATTTGAACAGCAGCGGGACTTCGTCGCGATAGGGCTGCACGCGCTTGGCATGGCTCGGCATGAGCATGCGCATGAAGTCCTTGGCGGCGCGGTAGCCCTCGTCGCCCGCGACCAGCACTTCGTCGATGTCGCGCGCATAGAGATCGCGGATGGCGCGCTTGATCAGGCGGCCTTCCTCATAGATCAGCGCCGGCGCCGTCGATTGCAGCGTCGTCTCGCGGATCGAATCCCAAAGGCGCAGCAAGTAATCGAGGTCGCGCTTGATCTCGGTCTTGGAACGCTCCAGTCCGGCGGTGCGCAGGATGACCGACATGCCTTCCGGCACATCCAGCTCCGACAGGAGCTCCTTCATCTTCTTGCGGTCGCCGGCATTGGCGATCTTGCGGCTGACGCCGCCGCCGCGCGGCGTGTTGGGCATCAGCACGCAGTAGCGGCCCGGCAGCGACAGGAAGGTGGTGACCGCGGCGCCCTTGTTGCCGCGCTCTTCCTTCGACACCTGGATGAGCATGATCTGCCGGCGCTTGATCACCTCTTGGATCTTGTAGCGCGGCATCTGCGCGCGACGCTTGCGCTGCAGATCTTCGACGTCGTCGCCGCCCAGCTCTTCCGGCTTTTCGGCCGGCGCCTCGACGGTGCCCTCGCCATTGACCGGCGCTTCGGCGGTCGCGGCTTCGCTCGACTCGCCTTCTTCGCTGCTGGCCGTCTCGGCGTGGTCGCCTTCGTCATGCGCGGTTTCGTCGTCGTGCGCTTCGTGGTGCGCTTCGTCGTGCGCGTCGTGTTCGTCCGTCTCGGCGTCGTGCGGGGCCTCGCCGGTGATCGACTGGTCGAGGTGGCTCGCCATCAGCGACTCGCGCGGGCGCGGCGTCGGCGGGGTGTCGCCGTCGGTCTTTCCGTCTTCGGCCGGATGTTCTTGGTCGCTGGTCGCGACTTCTTCGACCGGCTCGGCCGGCGCGTCATGCGGAGCTTCGTCGTGCGAAGCCTCCTCGTGCGGAGCGTCGTCGTGCGGAGCGTCGTCGTCGTGCGCAGCTTCGTAGTCGTGCGAAGCTTCGTAGTCGTGCTGCGCGGCCTCTTCGTGCGTCTCGTCGAGATGCTCGCCGGTCTCGCCAGCGGCATCGTCGTGCGACTCGTCCGACGAAGCGGCTTCGCTGCCGGGCGCATCGCCCGGACGCGGACGACGGCGGCGGCGACGGCTGCGGCCGCCACGCTCGCGATCGGCGCGCTCGCCACGTTCCGGACGATCCCCGCGCTCGGCGCGTTCGCGCTTGTCTTCGGCCTCTTCGGCCTGGCTCGCCATTGCCGCTTCCAGCCGTTCGCGGTCGGCGACGGGGATTTGGTAATAGTCGGGGTGAATTTCCGGGAACGGCAGAAAGCCGTGGCGATTGCCGCCATATTCGACGAAGGCGGCCTGGAGCGACGGCTCCACGCGCGTGATCTTCGCCAGATAGATATTGCTCTTGAGCTGTCGCCGGCTGGCGATCTCAAAGTCGAATTCCTCGAGCTTGGTGCCCGAGACGATCGCCACCCGCGTTTCTTCCGCGTGCGTGGCATCGATCAGCATGCGCTTGGCCATGCGTAATTTTCCTACGAGGTCCGGGTGCCGGCGACGCCCGTTGCGACGGGCGGGCGGCGACGGGCCGATCCTCGGGTTCGGGAGCGGGTCCGATCCGCGAACCGCGCGTTCCCGTCGAACGGCGCCCAAAAAGGGCAGCCAGGACGGGGCGGGTCGCAGAGTTGTGCCGGGGGCACCGCTCGCGTGAAGACGAAATCCGTTCAGCCGACCGGGGGAAGCAACGAAGGCTCGTCACAGCGGCCGGGCTGGTCGCGGCCGGTACCATAAGGAGGCGGACACCCCTCCACAACCCTGACGCGGCAGCAGACTGCAATAGACCGCCTGCCGAACGGCTTGGGCCGACGCGGTTCGATCCCGTACAAGACGAAATCGCCCAAGAAGGAGTGATTCCCGGGTGTTGCGCCGCGTCTTCACCATCGCCTGTCTGTTGATTCTGCCGCTGCTGCCGGCGCCTGGCGCGCATGCGGGCGTGCCGGTGCAGGAGGTGCGCCTGGGCGAACCGGGCGGCCGGACCCGGTTTTTGCTCGAACTGGGCGAGATCCGGGACTTCCGCGTCACGCTGGCCGACCAGCCCCGCCGGGTCGTGATCGAGATGCCGGCGCTCGACTTCAAGCGCGGCCCTTCGGGCAGCGGCCGGGCCCTGATCAAAAGCTGGAAGGCCGAGACCGAGGGCGCGACGACGCGGCTGACGCTCGAACTTACCAAGCCGGCCAAGGTCGTGAACGCGGTCAGCATGCTGGCCGAGAGCGGCAGCCCGCCTCGCTTCGTGCTCGATCTCGAACCGACCAGCGTGATCGAGTTCACCACCTCGCTGGGCAAAGTCTGGGGCCGCCGCGGCGCCCCGCCCGAGCCCGCCGCGCGCGTCGCCTTTCCCGGTGCCGGCGTGCTGCGCCTGCCGCCGGGGATGCAGGAACCCAAGCCGGCCGAGCCGAAACGCCTCGAACCGACGGCGCCCACCGTCGCGCCCATGGCGGTGCCCCAACCGCCGGCACCGACCGAAACACCTTCCTCGCCCAAGGCGCAGGCCGTCGCGATCGCGCCGCCCGTTTCGCTCCCCACCGCGCCGACGCCGCCCAGCAGCGGCAAAGCCAAAGGCGGGCCGCATCTGATCGTGATCGATGCCGGTCACGGCGGCGTCGATCCGGGCGCCGAGAGCATCGCGGGCTATTTCGAAAAAGAAGTCACCTACGCCGCCTCGATCGCGGTTCGCCAGGCGCTCGACGCGACCGGCCGCTACCGCGTCGTGCTGACCCGGCCGAGCGACGATTTCGTCGTACTGGGCGACCGTGTGAAATTGGGCCGGCAGGCCGCAGGCGAACTGTTCATCTCGCTGCATGCCGATTCCACCGCCGACGGACCGATGACCGCGGTGGGCCGTTCGGCGCGCGGCGCCACCGTCTACACGCTCTCCGGCAAGGCGTCGGACGCGCAGGCCGAGCGGCTGGCGCGCAAGGAAAACCGCGCCGACTTGCTGGGTGGCGTTTCGCTGGCCGACCAGGATGCCGACGTTGCGGGCATTCTCGCCGACCTCACCATGCGCGAGACCATGAACCAGTCGAACCGCTTCGCCGCCGCGGTGGTGCGCGAACTCCAGTCGACCGGCATCCGGACGGTGGCCAACCCGCACCGTTCGGCGGGATTCGCGGTGCTGAAGGCGCCCGACATGCCGTCGATCCTGGTCGAGATGGGCTATCTGTCGGATGGCAGCGATTCCAAGCTGTTGGCCGATCCGGCCCACCAGCGACGCTTCGCCCAGGCGATGCTTCGCGCCGTGGACCGTTATTTTGCCGCGATCACGGGCCCCACTCGGCGGTAAAGTCAGCAAAGTCAGCCGATCGGCGTCGGCCCGACGCCACAAGGACCTCTTCGATGCGCGCGCTTACACTTCTCTTCTCGGCCTTCGCGCTGCTGGCGATCGTCGGCCTCGTCGCTGCCATCGTCGCGTTCAAATCGCTGACGAAAGACCTGCCCGACTATTCGGCGCTCAAGGAGTACGAGCCCAAGGTCGCGACCCACGTGCATGCGGGCGACGGCCGGCTGCTCGCCGAGTTCGCCACCGAGCGCCGCATCTTCGTGCCGATCGATGCGATTCCGCAGCGGCTGGTGAATGCGTTCCTGTCGGCCGAAGACAAGAATTTCTACGAGCATGACGGCGTCGATATCGGCGGCAACGTGCGCGCCATCCTGACCAACCTGAAGAATGCGGGCGCCAATCGCCGCCCGATCGGCGCCTCGACCATCACGCAGCAGGTCGCGCGCATCTTCTTTCTGACCAACGAACTCAGCTATGTGCGCAAGGCGAAGGAAGCGGTGCTCGCCTATCGCATCGAAAGCGCGCTGTCGAAGCCGCGCATCCTCGAAATCTATCTCAACGAGATCAATCTCGGCTTCCAGTCGTACGGCGTCGCCGCTGCGGCGCAGGCTTATTTCGGCAAGTCGCTCGACGAGCTGTCGCTGTCGGAGAGCGCCTTCCTCGCCGCCCTGCCCAAGGCACCGCACAACTACAGTCCGCTGCGCCACTACGAGGCCGCCGTGGCGCGCCGCAACTACGTGCTCGACCGCATGCTCGAGGACGGCGTCATCTCCGACAGCGAGGCGCGCGAAGCCAAGGCGCAGCCGATCACGGTGCATCAGCGCGACCCCGACACGGTGGTTGCCGGACATTTCACCGAAGAAGTGCGTCGCCAGCTGATCGCGCGCTACGGCGGCAACGGCCTCTATGGCGGCGGCCTGTCGGTGCGCACGACGCTGGAGCCCAGACTGCAGCAGCTTGCGGTGACGGCGCTGCGTCGCGGTCTGGTCGACTACGATGAACGCCACGGCTTCCGCGGCCCGCTGCAGCGCTTCCAGACCATGAATGACTGGGCCAAGCAGCTCGCCCCGATTCCGGTGCCCGAAGGCGCCGATACGTGGCGCGCCGCGGCAGTGCTCGAAACCGGCAAGGACCACGCCAAGATCGGCTTTGCCGACGGCAAGACCGCCGAGCTGCGCCTGGCCGACGTCAAATGGGCGCGCCCGGTGCTGGCGACGGGCGGACTCGGCGCGTTCCCGAAAGAAGTCGACTCGGTGGTGAAAGTCGCCGACGTGATCTACGTCGAAAATCTTCCAGTCGACGAGAAGCCCGCGCCCGCCGCCAAGCCCAAAAAGGGCGAAGCGCCGAAAGAAGAAACGCCGGTGGCGATGCGCTGGAAACTGCGCCAGGTGCCCGCGGTCAACGGCGCTTTCGTCGCGATGGATCCG
>JAQGIE010000004.1 GCA_028291365.1 Rhodospirillales bacterium | reverse complement strand
GTGCTGGCTTCGATCGACCGCGCGCTCGCCGATCGCCACGGCGACGATCGCTGGACCGCAGAATATCGCTTCGCGCGGCATGACGGCACCTACGCCGAAATTCTCGACCGCGGGTACGTGGTGCGCGCGCAGGGCGGGAGGCCCGCGCGCATGATCGGCGCCATGCTCGACGTGACGCAGCGCAAGCGCGCCGAACAGCACCAGGCGCTGCTGCTGGCCGAACTCAATCACCGGGTGAAGAACACGCTGGCGACGGTGCAGTCGATCGCGTCGCAGACCTTGCGCCGCAAAGGCACGCTCGAAGAATTCAGCGAGACGTTCAACGGCCGACTGCGGTCGCTGGCGGCGGCGCACAGCCTGTTGACGCGCGGCAATTGGGAAGGCGCCGAGCTGCGCGACGTCGTGGCGATGGCGCTGAAACCCTACCGCCAGACCGAGAACGTCGTGATCGAAGGGCCCGACGCGGCGCTAGGCCCGAACATCGCGCTGACCTTTTCGATGGTGCTGCACGAGCTGTCGACCAACGCCGCGAAATACGGCGCGCTGTCGACGCCCGGCGGTCGCGTCGAAGTGCGTTGGGCGAGCGAGACCAGCGACGGCGGCGCCGATCTCGTGCTGCATTGGCACGAGCATGACGGACCGACGGTGAGCGAGCCGAGCGAGCCGGGCTTCGGCAGCTATCTCATCCGCAACATCATCGGCTATCAGCTCAAAGGCCGTTCGGACCTGCGCTATGCGCCGAGCGGAGTCACCTGCGAGATCAGCCTGCCCTGGCCCAAGCTGGGCGGACCGGAGTCGCACGACACCTAGCCTAGAGCTGACTTTTTGATTTGGCGCGTTTTCCCTCCGCGAACCGGTAACGCGCTAGCAGGCTGTTGAAAAATGCAGCACCGCTCTGCGGGGATTTTCTTCAACAGAGATCGAAGCCCTTTATCACAGAGAACGCAGAGAACGCGGAGAACACAGAGGGACTGAGACGACCGATCATTCCGACCAGGCTCGGTTTTGATCGACGCGCAAAGCGCGCGTCAGGAAATCAATCGAGGACGATGCGCATCGCGCCACAGGGACGGGTGCCTCTGTGTTCTCTGCGTATCTCTGAGTCCTCTGTGGTGAAATCTTCGAACGCCAAGTCGGCGGGGCTGCGGCAGGATTTTCAACACCCTGCTAGCGTCCGGCGGCGCGGTCCATGGCGGCGGCAAGCGTATCGAGGCCATACGGCTTCTCGATGCGCGGCGCGTGGCGCAGATGTTCGGGAAAGCGGCTCATATCGTCATAACCCGACGAGAGCACGTACGGCACGCCGCGTTGGCGCAGCGTGTCGACGAGCGGAAAGATGAACGCGCCTTCGAGATTGATGTCGAGCACGGCCAGTTCGAAACCACCGCCGCGAACGGCGCGGTCGGCAGCCTCGAGTGAGCCGAACGGGCCGACCACAGCATGTCCGAGCTCTTCGAGCATGCTGGCGATTTCGAGGGCGATCAACTGTTGGTCTTCGACGACGAGAACTCGCACATCATGTTCATCGCCCGAACCGGCCGCTTGTTCAAGTCGCCGCTTGTGCCAAATCATGAACTCGGCCGGGCAATTGTTCTGGATCGATTCAGAACAATCGAATCAGCACGACGCCAACCACCAGCAGGCTCAGCCGCCTTTCAGCTCGACGGCGATCACACGCAGGTCGCCTCCTCCGACATTCTCGACGTAGTGGGGCGGAAGGGGCGCTGACCACAGGACCGCGCCGGGGCCCGGCTGGGAAGGCATTTTTCGAGAATCGACCAAAACGGTTCCGTCGATGTCGTAGCGGACGAAATCGCTCCAGCTCAGCACGTAGAGGGTGCTTGGCCACTCGTGTGAATGGATGGCGGTGCGTTGGCCCGCGCCGACCCAGGTGTCGAGCACTCTGACGCTTTCGTTCTCGAGCAGAACGGCGTGGTTGTTCTGCGACACCACCATTGCATCGAGGGGGTGGTCCGCCGCCCTCCCGTTTGACCGGCTTGTGTTCTCGTTCACGACGCCCTCCCGCCAGTTGGCCAGTCTCCGACGTCGACGACTGTCGCCCGGCCCGGATCCGCTTTCCACCTTCTCGGCCCTTCGGAAGGTCCGCTCGGGGCTCGGGGTTTCGACGGCCCCAGCTTGCAACATTGACGTAGCGCATCGCGACCGGCACGAGACCAGGATGGCGCGCAGTTCCAAGAACGAGGGAGCCCAGATCGATCAGGCAAAGATCGACGTCGATCTCAACGCCGTGATCGTGGCGGTCTCGGAGACCGAGGTGCGGCCGCTGATCCTGACGCGGCCGGTCGATGGGCCGGCCACCTTGCCGTCGGGTCCGCTCGATCCGACTGCCCAGCGCAAGATGGAGCGCAATCTGCGCGACTGGGTGCGCGAGCAGACCGGGCTCGAACTCGGCTATGTCGAACAGCTCTACACGTTCGGCGACGGCGGCCGCGATCCGCGACTGGAGCAGGATGGCCATCGCCAGGTGTCGATCAGCTATCTCGCGCTGACGCGCAGCGAAGCCGATGACGGCGCGCGCTGGCGCGACTGGTACGAATTTCTGCCGTGGGAGGATTGGCGCCAGGGGCGGCCCGCGGTGATCGACGCGCTCCTGCCGTTCCTGTCGGCCTGGCGCGACAAGGCGCAGGACGCCGATCAGTTGAAGACGCGGGCCGCGCGCATCCAGCTTCTGTTCGGCGTCGGCCAGGCGGGCTGGGATTCCGAACGGGCGCTCGAACGCTATGAATTGCTGTGGGAGGCCGGGCTGGTCGAAGAGGCGAGCTGGCGGTCGGGCAGGCCGCCGCGCGCGCCCAAGCTGGGCGAGGCGATGGCGCTCGATCATCGCCGCGTGCTCGCGACCGCGATCTCGCGCCTGCGCGGCAAGCTGAAATACCGGCCGGTCGTGTTCGAGCTGGTGCCCGCGACCTTCACGCTGGGTCAGCTGCAGCGAACCGTCGAAGCTTTGTCGGGCGTGCGGCTGCACACGCAGAATTTCCGAAGACTGGTCGAGAAGGGCGGTCTGGTCGAGGCTGCGGGCGGCCCCACCGCCCCGACGCGCGGCCGCCCGGCCGAACGCTTCCGCTTCCGCACCCAGGTCCTGCTGGAACGGCCGGCACCCGGCGTGGGGCTGCCGGAGATCCGGAGCTAGACCGGTCTTCTTCTTTTGTCACCCCGGCGAAGGCCGGGGCCCATGGATTTGGCAAATCGGAACCGTTCCGTACTGCCTCGCGATAGGCCCCGGCCTTCGCCGGGGTGACAATATGAGGTGAGGTGCGGGTTGCATCTCTGCGCCTCGGCTGCCACAAGGCCGCGCTTCCTTCGCCCCGCAACGCACGAGGGTCCGAACGTGCGAATCTCCAGCGACATCGTGAGCTGAATGGCGCTGCCGGATCCGCGCACCGCCTGGCGTGCGCCCACCATTACGCTGGGCTGGCCCGAGCGGCTGAAACTCAATCTGTGGGACCTGCCGGCCCTCGCGCTGGTGCTCGGTGCGCTGGTGCTGCTGACCATTGGCGGCTCGGGCATGTCGACGCCGTACGATGTCGGCGACCCGCTCGAAGTCACGCTCGATCCGCACCTGCTGCCATATTACGCGCTGCGCTCGGTGCTGCGCATGTTCACCGCGCTGGCGCTGTCGATCGCCTTCAGCTTCGTCGTCGCCATCGCGGCGGCGCGCTCGCGTCGCGCCGAGAAGCTGATCGTGCCGATGCTCGACGTGCTGCAATCGGTGCCGGTCCTGTCGTTCCTCACCATCACCGTCACCGGCTTCATCGCGTTGTTTCCGGGATCGCTGCTTGGCGTCGAATGCGCCTCGATCTTCGCGGTCTTCACCAGCCAGGCCTGGAACATCGCGTTCTCGCTGTACCAGTCCTTCATCACGGTGCCGAAGGAGCTGCGCGAAGCGGCGCGCACGCTGCATCTCGGCGCCTGGAAAAGTTTCTGGCGGCTCGACGTGCCGTTCGCGATGCCGGGCATGATCTGGAACATGATGGCATCGATGTCGGGCGGCTGGTTCTTCGTCGTCGCGTCGGAAGCAATCACCGTGTCGGACCAGACGATCCTGCTGCCGGGCATCGGCAGCTACATCTCGGTCGCGATCCAGCAGAAGGATCTGGTCGCGATTTCCTGGGCCATCGGCGTGATGTTCGTCGTCATTCTCGCCTACGACCAGCTGCTGTTCCGTCCGCTGCTGGCCTGGGCCGAGAAGTTCAAGCCCGAAGGCGCCACGCCCGACATTCTCGAGCGGCCCTGGTTTCTCACCATGCTGCAGAAGGCGCGGCTGGCCGAAGCGGTGCGCGCGATCGCGTCATGGCTCTATCGCGGCACGAGCCGCGCCGCGCTGCATCTGCGCGCGCTGGTGCCGGTTCGCGCCCAGCCGCAATTCCCGCCCGAAGCCAATACGCGTCGCGACCGTAATTCGATCTGGGTCGATCGCGCCTGGGACGCGCTGCTGCTGCTCGCCTCCTTCGCCGCGGTCTTCAAGATCGGCGAGTTCGTGCGCCAGTCGGTGCCCGGCGAAGAAATCGTGCAGGTGTTCGGCTACGGCGCGCTGACGGCGCTGCGGGTGTTCGTGCTGGTCGCCATCGCCAGCGTCGTGTGGGTGCCGATCGGCGTCTATATCGGCCTGCGTCCGGCCTGGGCACGGCGGGCGCAACCGATCTTCCAGTTCCTCGCCGCGTTTCCGGCCAATCTGTTTTATCCGATCGCGGTCGCCGGCATCGTCTATTTCCGTCTCAACGAAGAGATCTGGCTGTCGCCGCTGATGATCCTCGGCACGCAATGGTACATCGCGTTCAACGTCATCGGCGGCGCCTCGGCGCTGCCGCGCGAATTCCAGCTGGTGGCCGACAATCTGCACCTGCCGCGCTGGCTGTGGTGGCGCAAATTCATCATCCCCGGAATCCTGCCGGCCTATGTCACCGGCGCGGTGACCGCGGCGGGCGGCGCCTGGAACGCCGCCATCATCAGCGAGATCGTGAGCTGGGGCGACATCGAACTGTCGGCGACCGGCATCGGCGCCTATATCGGCAAGGCCAGCCATGCCGGCGACTTTCCGCGGCTGTGGTTGGGCACGGCGGTGCTGTGCGTCTATGTGATCGTGTTCAACCGGACTTTGTGGCGGCGCCTCTACCAATACGCCGCCGAACGTTCGCGTCTGGATTAGAGGAATATCGCCATGGCGCACGAAGACGACGTGCTGATCCGCACGCAGGGGCTGGCCAAGAGCTACGTCACCGCCGATGGCTCCGAGCGGCAGGTGCTCGAAGACATCGACTTCACTTTGCGCGCGGGCGAGATCGTCGCGGTGCTGGGCAAGTCGGGCGCGGGCAAGTCGACCTTCCTGCGTCTCGTCGCGGGCCTGTCGAAACCCAGCGCCGGCGAGATCACCTATATGGGCCAGCACGTCACCGGTCCGGTGCGCGGCGCCGGCATGGTGTTTCAAAGCTTCGCGCTGTTCCCGTGGCTGACCGTGCTCGGCAATGTCGAGCTCGGCCTCGAAGCGCAGAATGTCGGCAAGGTCGAACGGCGCAAGCGCGCGCTGGCGGCGATCGACCTGATCGGACTCGACGGCTACGAAAGCGCCTACCCGAAAGAATTGTCGGGCGGGATGCGCCAGCGCGTCGGCTTCGCACGCGCGCTGGTCACCAATCCCGACGTGTTGCTGCTCGACGAACCGTTCAGCGCGCTCGACGTGCTGACGGCCGAGACGCTGCGCGGCGACATGGTCGATCTGTGGCTCGACCACAAGATTCCGACGCGCTCGATCCTGCTGGTCAGCCACAATATCGAAGAAGCGGTCGAGATGGCCGACCGCATCGTCGTGTTCACCTCGGATCCCGGCCGCATCCGCGCCCAGATCCATATTCCGCTGCCGCGTCCGCGCGACTGGAATTCGCCGGGTTTCCGGCAAGCGGTCGACCAGGTCTACACGCTGCTGACGACGACGATCGGCGGCGGCGGCAAGCGCGGCGTGCGCGGCGACCAGCTCGAATTCGGTTCGCGCCTGCCCGAAGCGCCGACGCAGCAGGTGGCGGCGCTGATCGACACGCTGACCGAAGAGAAATTCCGCGGCCGTGCCGACCTGCCCGAACTCGCCGACTACCAGAATCTGTCCGCCGACGATCTCTTCCCGCTGATCGACGCGATGCAGATGCTGGGTTTCGCGCGGGTCGGCGGCGGCGACATCGAACTGACGGCGCTGGGCAAGACCTTCAGCGACGCCGAGATCGACGACCGCAAGCGCATGTTCAAGGAAGCGCTGCTGCTCAACGTTCCGCTCGCGGCGCATATCGACAAGGTGCTGCACGACCGGCCCAACCACAAAGCGCCCGCCGCGCGCTTCCTGCGCGAACTCGAAGACCATCTGTCCGAAGAAGAGGCCGAACGCACGCTCGACCGGCTGATCAATTGGGGCCGCTACGCCGAGCTGTTCGCCTATGACTACGACACCGAGACGTTCCGGCTCGAGACCGAGGACGCGTAAGGGGTCCGGTTCACCGGTTTTCTGTCCTCCCCGCGGGGGCGGGGATCGACCCTTGCGGCGGTCCCGAGCGCCGGCCCCGCCTCGGCTGAGTACTGGCCGGCGGGCCCCCCGTTGACTTCCTTGGACCTAATGCTCACTTTGAGCACAAGTCCGGGGGTGGCCCCGGCAGATGCGAGTTTCCCATGGCCCAGCCCCTGCGTGCGCCCCGTGATCCTCAACTGGCCGATACGGCGCCCGACCTGGCTTTCACGCCCGAGATCGCCCGTGCGACCCAGCCGCTGTACGAGAAGGTCCGCCGTGTCATCCCGGCCATCGAATGGCCGGTGCACGCGCCGCTGATCCATCGCATCAACCAGCTCAAGCGCGAGAAGAACGCGGTCGTCCTGGCGCACAATTACCAGACGCCCGAAATCTTTCACTGCGTCGCCGACGTGGTGGGCGACTCGCTCGCCTTGGCCGCAAAGGCGGTCGATACGACTGGCGACACAATCGTTCTGGCGGGCGTGCACTTCATGGCCGAGACCGCGAAGCTGCTGAACCCGTCCAAACGCGTGCTGATCCCCGACAACCGCGCCGGCTGCTCGCTGGCGGAGTCGATCACGGCCAACGACGTTCGCCTGTTGCGCCAGCGTTATCCCGGCGTGCCGGTGATCGCCTACGTCAACACCTCGGCGGCAGTGAAGGCCGAGGTCGATATCTGCTGCACCTCGGGCAACGTCGTCGAAGTGATCGAAAGCCTGGGCGTGCCGCGCGTCATCTGCCTGCCCGACGAATATCTGGCGCAGTGGGCGCAGACCCAGACCAAGGTCGAGATCATCGCGTGGAAGGGCCATTGCGAAGTGCATGAGCGCTTCACGGCGGCCGAGATCCGCAGTTTTCGTTCCGCCAATCCCGGCGTCGTTGTCCTGGCGCACCCCGAATGCCCGCCCGAGGTGATCGCCGAAGCCGACTTCACCGGCTCGACCGCGGGCATGTCGAACTATGTCGGACGCGAGAAGCCCGCCAAGGTGCTGCTCGTCACCGAATGTTCGATGAGCGACAACGTCGCCGCGTCGCATCCGGGGACCGAGTTCGTGCGCCCATGTAATCTCTGCCCGCACATGAAACGCATCACGCTCGCCAACATTCTCGACGCGCTCGAGCATGACCGGATCGAAGTGACGATCGAGGCCGGCATCGCCGAACGCGCACGCGCCTCGGTCGAGCGCATGCTCGCCGTCAAACCGCGTTCTTAGTTCGCCCGCTCGCTTCCGCCCAACCATCCACTCGCGGCCGTAACATCATGAAGGCAGATCGGCACGCGGATATCGTCGTGGTCGGCGCCGGCATCGCCGGTCTGACGGCCGCGCTGGAAGCGGCGCCGCGTCGCGTGCTGCTGCTCGCCTCGTCGCCGTTGACCGAAGGCGCATCGAGCGCCTGGGCCCAGGGCGGCATTGCCGCCGCAATCGCGGCCGACGATTCGGTCGCGCTGCATCTCGCCGACACGCGCGCCGCCGGCGCCGGTCTCGTCGATGACGAGGCGGCGCAGGCAGTGCTGGCGCGCGCGCCTGCCGCGATCGCGGCGCTGGTCGCGCGCGGCGTGGCGTTCGACAAGGAAGAAGACGGCTCGCTCGCGCTCGGCCGCGAAGCCGCGCATGGCCGCCGCCGCATCGCGCATGTCTCGGGGGACGCCACCGGCCTCGCGGTGATGCGCGCGCTGGCCGACGCGGTGGTGCGCGCGCCGCATGTCGAGCAGCTGCAGGCCTCGGCGCGGTCGCTGCTGGTTGAAAGCGGCCGCGTGGTCGGCGTCGTCGCCGAACAGGACGGACGATCCGTCACCATCGCGGCGGGCGGCGTGCTGCTCGCCACCGGCGGCGTCGGTCAGCTGTACGATCGCACCACCAATCCGCTCGATGCGCGCGGCGACGGGCTCGCGCTGGCGGCGCGCGCCGGGGCCGAGCTGGTCGATCTCGAATTCGTGCAATTCCATCCGACCGCGATCGACGTCGAGGCCAATCCGCGCCCGCTGGCGACCGAGGCGCTGCGCGGCGAGGGCGCGACGCTGATCGATCGCGACGGTCATCGCTTCATGCCGGCAATCGACCCGGCCGCCGAGCTGGCGCCGCGCGACGTCGTCGCGCGCGCCATCTTTCATCAGCAGGCGAGCGGGCAGGGGGCCTTCCTCGACGCGCGCGAAGCGGTCGGCGCGCGCTTCCCGTCGCGCTTTCCGACCGTGTTCGGACTTTGCGCCGCGCACGGAATTGATCCGCGCACCATGCCGATCCCGGTGGCGCCGGCGGCGCATTACCATATGGGCGGTATCGCCGCCGATGCGCGCGGACGCACGTCGCTGCCGGGCCTGTGGGCGGCGGGCGAAGTCGCCTCGACCGGCATGCACGGCGCCAATCGCCTCGCCTCGAACTCGCTGCTCGAAGCGTTGGTCGCGGGCGGCGTCGCCGCCGCCGACCTGCGCGAGCGCAACCAACCCGCGCCCGCGGCGCTGCCCGACGCACCGCTGCCGCTCGATCCGCCACGCGACGCAGCGCGCATCGAGGCGCTGCGCGTTTTGATGGGCAACCTGGTCGGTGTGGTTCGCGACAAAGCCGGCCTGACCGCGGCGCGCAAATCCTTCGCGACGCTGCTCGACGCGCCCGGCGAACTCGGCCGCCGAGCGACGGTGAGTTTTCTGATCGCGACCGCGGCGCTGGCGCGCGAAGAGAGCCGCGGCGGCCATTTCCGCCGCGACCATCCGGCGCCGAACGAAGCGGCGCGCACGCGCCGCCGCTGGACGCTCACCGCGGCACACGACTTCGCTCGCGAACGGGAAGCGGCATGAGTTCGAACGTTCCCAAGCTTCCGCAGATCGAAATCGAACGGCTGGTGCGGATCGCGCTGGAAGAGGATCTCGGCCTGGCCGGCGACCTGACGAGCGATGCGGCGATCGACGGAAACGCGCTCGCGCGCGCCGCCTTCGTCGCCCGCGCCGACGGCGTGCTGGCCGGCATCGAATTCGCACGCGAGGCGGTTCGCGTGCTCGACTCCGCGGCGCAGTTCGACGTCAGGATGCTCGACGGAACCTCATTGAAGCGCGGCGACGTGGTTGCGGAGGTGCAGGGCAATGCGCGCGCGCTGCTCGCCGCCGAGCGAAATGCGCTCAATTTCCTGACCCATCTTTCGGGCGTTGCAACCTTGACGCGGCGCTATGTCGACGCGGTCAGCGGCACCCAGGCGCGCATCGCCGCAACGCGCAAGACGTTGCCCGGCCTGCGCGCGGCGCAGAAATGGGCGGTGCGGGTGGGCGGCGGCGACGCGCATCGCTACGGCCTGTTCGACGCCGTGCTGCTCAAGGACAATCATCTCGCCGCCTGCGGTTCGATCGCGACGGCGGTGGCACGCGCGCGTGCTCATGCCGGCCACATGGCGAGCGTCGCATGCGAGGTCGATCGGCTGGATCAGCTCGACGAAGCGCTGGCGGCGGGCGTCGACGTGGTCCTGCTCGACAATATGGACCCGCCGACCCTGGCCGAAGCGGTGAAGCGCACGGCCGGCCGCGCCGTCACCGAAGCGTCCGGCGGCGTGTCGCTCGACACGGTGCGCGCGATCGCCGAGGCAGGTGTCGACGTGATCTCGGTCGGCCGCATCACCCACAGCGCGCCGTCGCTCGACCTCGCGCTCGACTGGCGCGACTAGCACCGGTTCGCGGCGGCAACACGCGCCAACTCAAAAAGGTTTGGCGCTAGATCGTTTTGGCGCCGCTGACCGCCACGAACACCGCGTATAGCGACGTGGTCGCGCAGAGATAAAGACGGTTTCGCTTCGGTCCGCCGAAGGTGAGGTTGGCCACCGTCTCGGGCACGCGGATCTTTCCGATCAGGTCGCCCGACGGGTCGAAGCAATGCACGCCTTCCTGCGTGCCCGCCCAGATGCGGCCGGATTCGTCGAGACGAAACCCGTCGAAGAAACCGTGCGTGCAGGTCGCGAACACGTCGCCGCCGGTCAGGCGCCTGTCGTCGAGCGTGAACGCCCGGATGTGGCGCGGCCCGTCCTTGACGCTGGTGCCTCCGCTGTCGGCGACGTAGAGGCGCGTTTCGTCGGGCGAGAAAGCGAGACCGTTGGGCCGCACGAAATCGTCGAGCACACGTTCGACCTCCCCGGTTGCGGGGTCGATGCGATAGACGTGGCACCCGTCCTGTTCGCGTGGCGCGTGGTTTCCTTCGTAGTTGGAGTCGATCCCGTAGGACGGGTCGGTGAACCAGATGGCGCCGTTGGATTGCACGACGAGGTCGTTGGGACTGTTCAGCCGATTGCCCTCGAAACGATCGGCCAGCACGGTGATCGCGCCGTCATGCTCGGTGCGCGTCACGCGGCGGCCGCCATGCTCGCAGGTCACGAGGCGACCCTGCCGGTCGATCGTGTTGCCGTTGGCGTAGTTGGCGGGCGCCCGGAAAATCCCGACCGCGCCGGTCATCTCGTCGAACCGCAGCATCCGGTCGTTGGGAATATCGCTCCACACCAGCGAATGATGGGCCGGGAAATAGGCCGGGCCTTCGGCCCAGCGGCATCCTTCATACAGATGCTCGACCCGCGCGCTGGTGCGCACACAAGGGCGGAAACGGTCGTCGAGAATTTCAAACTCGGCCGCGGTCATGGGGCAATTCTAACCCCGACCGTGCGGGAAATCTCCGCGAAGAAGCCGCGATCGGCGCGCGGCGACGGAGGCTACGGTGCCGGCGCCTCGACCTGCACCGTCGCGCCCAGCCGCGTGCCGACGTCGCGCAACGTCGTGCCCAGCGCGCGCAGCGCGGTGATCGCGACCTCGGCCTTTTGGCGCATTGCTGAATCGACCGGGGCCGCGATGGTGCGGTCGAACGGAATCTCGATCGCCGACACCGCATTCTCGGCCCGGTGCAACGCCAGCGTGACGCGCGCGGCCAGCGCGGGATCGACGCGCTGCACCAGCTGGTCGAAACCGGCGCGCTGCGCCCCGGTCGGTGCTTCGCCGGTCCATACCGCGCGAATGCCGCGCAAGGCGAAGAACATGTCGCGGTCGCTGGTGTCGGACGCGTCCGACGATTCGTCGCGCTGGTCGCCGCTGTCGAGCGGCGTCGCGATCGCGCGGCCGGCGATCTCCTGATAGGCGGTGCGCGCCAGCCCGGTCAGCGTGTTGTCCAGCGCCTCGCGCTGGTTGAGCACCAGGAAGCGCGGCGCGTAGCCCTGCTTGTTCTTGAGATCCCAGGCCGCAGCGAGCGACTTCAGATCGTCGACCAGCTGATCGGTCGCGAGCTTCAGGTAGGTGCGGCGGCGGTCATTATTGACCTGGCCGGCGAGGAAGTCGGTGAAGGGACGCTGGCCGGCGCCATAGGCGGCGAGGTCCTGGCCCCACAGCAGAAACTCGATCGCGTGCCAGCCCAGCACGGCGCCGGGACGGCCGTCGGCCTGGGCGCGCTTGAGCAGCTCCTCGCGCGTCAGCGCAACCTTGGTGTCGTTGATCAGGCCGGCGGTCGGATTGCCTTCGACATAGTCGATGCCGGCATCGTCGATCGGCCAGGCGTCAATGCGGCGCGCCGGGATCGCCGTGTTCTTGGCGTCGGTAGCGTCGACTGGCCCCTGCGCGAAACGGAAGGCGAGGGTGCGCAGCCAGGCGGGACGCGCATTGACCCAGATCGCGCGCGCTTCGTTGAGCGCGGTGTCGCTGGGCGTCTTGAGGAATTCGTCGACGGCGCGCTTGAGCCGCTCGGATTCGGCAGCGGCCTGGGCGTAGCTCTCGGCCGCGAGCTGCGCATAGGCGGCGAGCTGCGGCTTGGCGTCGAAGCTGACCGGCTTTGCCGCGACCGGCGCCGACTTCACGGTCTTGGTGGGTTTGGCGCGTTGCGCCGGTGCGTTCTGAGCAGCGGCGGTGGCGGAAACGACGAGGGCGAGAAGCCCGACTTGGATCGCGAACGAACGACGGCGGTGCATACGACGATCCAGAACCCTTCGTGTGTCCGACGCTCGCGGCGCCGGTTGCGCCGATGCCTAGCACCACGACCGCATCGCGCAAACGTTCGTTTGCGCCGCGCGTGTCGGGGACGCTGCACACGATTCGCGCATTCTGCGTCATGGCCGCCGAACGGCCTTCGCTGCAACGCGTTGTCTGACACCGGTCACCGGGAGACCGCCCCAACCGGGCGCTGGATCGGCCAAGCCGGAAATTGCCGTCGTGCGGCTGCGCGCGGCCTCGTTTGGTTTCAGTATCTTAGAATCAAGAACTAATCTGATGGATGCGGAAATCGGGCCGAATTTGTGGCCGGCCGGAACTCCAGTGTCGGGCGCGCCTTATTCATCTATTGCCGTAAATCGGCCTGGATTGTAATGAAGTTTCTTTCGCACCTGCACCATTCGGAGCCTGTCAATGAGCCCCTTGGATGATACGTCCCGCCGCATGCCGGCGCTCCAACCCGACCGTTTCAACGGCATCAAGCGCGATTACACCGAGGCCGACGTCGCACGGCTGTCAGGCTCGGTCCGCATCGAACACACGCTCGCCGAACTCGGCGCCCGCCGTCTGTGGGAGTTGCTGAAGACCCGTCCGTACGTCCACTCGCTCGGGGCCATGACCGGCAACCAGGCGATGCAGATGGTCAAAGCCGGACTCGAAGCGATCTATCTCTCGGGTTGGCAGGTCGCCGCCGACGCCAACGTCGCCGGTCAGATGTATCCCGACCAGTCGCTCTACCCGGCCAATTCGGTGCCGCTGGTGGTCAAGCGCATCAACCAGGCTCTGCAGCGCGCCGACCAGATCCATCATATGGAAGGCAAAAGCGGCACCTATTGGTTCGCGCCCATCGTGGCTGACGCCGAAGCGGGCTTCGGCGGTCCGCTCAACGCCTTCGAGCTGATGAAGGCGATGATCGAAGCCGGCGCCGCAGGTGTGCATTTCGAAGACCAGCTCGCCTCGGAGAAGAAGTGCGGCCATCTCGGCGGCAAGGTGCTGGTGCCGCAATCACAGTTCGTGCGGACTCTCAACGCGGCCCGTTTTGGGGCTGATGTTTCAGGCACTTCGACCCTGTTGTTCGCACGCACTGACGCGGAATCGGCGCAGCTTCTGACCTCCGACGTCGACGAGCGCGACCATCCTTTCATCGATCGCAGCGACCGCACCTCCGAAGGCTTCTTCCGCATCAAGAAAGGCGTCGGCCTCGACTACTGCATCGCGCGCGGCCTGGCCTACGCGCCCTATGCCGATCTGCTGTGGTGGGAGACGTCGCATCCGGATCTGGGCGACGCGCGCAAATTCGCCGAGGCGATCCAGAAGCAATTCCCCGGAAAAATGATGGCCTATAATTGCAGCCCGTCCTTCAACTGGCGTGCGAAGCTGGACGAGGCCACGATCGCTACCTTCCAGCGCGAGCTGGGCGCAATGGGCTATAAATTCCAATTCGTTACGCTCGCCGGCTTCCACAGCCTCAACTATGCGACCTTCGATCTGGCGCGCGGCTACAAGGAACGCGGCATGGCCGCCTATTCCGAGCTGCAGCAGAAGGAGTTCGCGGCCGAGAAGGACGGCTTCACCGCGGTGAAGCATCAGCGCGAAGTCGGCACCGGCTATTTCGATGCGGTCGCCGAGGCCGTTTCGGGCGGCAAGTCGTCGACCACGGCGCTGAAGGAATCGACCGAATCCGCCCAGTTCCACTGATGTAGGGCCGTTCCAGGCCGCGCAGCGGCCTCCTGGATTTCATCTCCAGAGATGGAATCCAGGAGCGCCCGCGAGCGCCTTGCCGGTTCTTTCAAAAAGCTGAAATCCCGGCGCGCGCCGCGCGCGCCAGATGCAGGCCTGCGATGCGCTCTGCCGCAGCCCCAAACAGACCCTAAATCGTTGACAGGCTTCGAGTCGGGGCCATATCAACGCCCGCGCGACGAGATCCGTCGCCGACTTCCAATAGTCATCCAAGCACGCGACCACAGCGAGTTCCGCTCGCCGCCTCGCTTGGCGGAGCGCGCCCCACCGTCATCGGGCCGCATACGAGAGGACCTTACTTGCACATGGAGAAACCACTCGCCGGAAAGAAAGTCGCGATCCTGATCGCGAACGGATTCGACGAGATCGTGATGACCGACGCCCAGCGCGCCTTGTTGGCGGCCGGAGCGACGGTCAAGACCATCAGCCCTGAAAACGGGCTGTCCAACGGCTGGCACGGCACGGGCTGGGGCCATTACTTCCCGGTCGACACCGGCATCGCCGAGGCGCTCTCGGCTGATTTCGACATGCTGATCGTGCCGGACGGCACGCGCGGCATCCTGAAACTGGCCGGCACGGCGCATTCGAAGCGCATCGTTCGCGGCTTCCTCGATGCCGACAAGCCGGTGGCGCTGAAGGGCGCTGCGGTCGAGCTGCTGGCGTTGAGCGATCGTGCCCAGGGCCGGACCGTCGCCGTCGAAGGCGAGCTGGCGGCCAAGCTGAGCGAAGCCGGGGCCAAGGCGTCGGGCGAGGCCCAGACGATCGACAACGTGCTGCTGACCGCGACCGAAGCGGCCGAAACCGCCGGCTTCATCGCCGGCCTGATCGAGCTCTTCGCCAGCGCGCCGGAACTCCGCGACGCGGCCTGACGCCGTTCTCGCGATAGTTGGAAGGGCGGTCCTCACGGGCCGCCCTTTTGTTTTTTCCGGTACAGACGTAGGTAGCCTGCCATGCGCGCAGAACTCGTGACCCTTGCTGAGGACGTGAACCGCTCGCTCGCCCTGCTTCGCCGGCATCTCGACTGGGAAGTCGCGGTGCGGCGGCTCGACGAGCTGAACGCGCTCTCGGAAGACCCCAATCTGTGGAACGACGCCGCCAAGGCGCAGACCATCATGCGCGAGCGCACCAAGCTCGAGCAGTCGATCGGCGGCGTGCGCCAGATCGAACGCGCGCTGGCCGAGAATCTCGAAATGGTCGAGCTCGCCGAAGCCGAAGGCGACGCCGCGCTGGTTGCCGAGGCCGAAGCGGCGCTGGAACGGATCAAAGTCGACGCGGCCAAGAAGGAACTCGAAAGCCTTCTGTCGGGCGAGGCGGATTCCAACGACTGCTTCCTCGAAGTGAATGCCGGCGCCGGCGGCACCGAAGCCCAGGACTGGGCCGAGATGCTGCTGCGCATGTACACGCGCTGGGCCGAACAGCACGGCTACAAAGTCTTCCTCATCGAAGAGAGCGTGGGCGAAGAAGCCGGCCTCAAATCGGCGACGATTCAGATCGCGGGCCCGAACGCCTATGGCTGGCTCAAGACCGAAGGCGGCGTGCACCGTCTCGTGCGCATTTCGCCGTTCGACAGCCAGGCGCGCCGCCAGACCAGCTTCGCGGCGGTCCAGGTCTCGCCGGTGATCGACGATGCGGTCGAAGTCGCGATCGACGACAAGGATCTGCGCGTCGACACCTATCGCGCCTCGGGCTCCGGCGGACAGCATGTCAACAAGACCGACAGTGCCGTGCGCATCACGCATATTCCGACCGGCATCGTGGTCGCGTCGCAGCAGGAGCGTTCGCAGCACCAGAACCGCGCCAAGGTCATGCAGGTCCTGCGCGGCAAGCTGTTCGAGCTGGAGCTCAAGAAGCGCGAAGAAAAGCTCGCCTCGTTCCAGGGCGAGAAGAGCGACATCGGCTGGGGCCACCAGATCCGCAGCTACGTGCTGCAGCCGTACCAGATGGTCAAAGACCTGCGCACCGGCGTCGAAAAAGGCAACGCGCAGGGCGTGCTCGACGGCGATCTCGACGACTATCTCGCCGCCGCATTGGCGGCGCGGGTGAAGGAAACCGAACTGGCTTAGTCGGGCGCGCTATCGCGCGCTGGAACCCCACGCCACGAACGGGCCGTTCAGAAAATCGCGCTTGCCGTAGGCGAGGGGACCGCCGTCCGGCAATTCGACGCGGCCGCCGGCGGCATTGACGATGGCGTGGCCCGCCGCCGTATCCCACTCATAGCTCGGTCCGAAACACGGATAGACGTCGGCGATTCCGGCCGCTACGTCGCAGAACTTCACCGCGCTGCCGCGCTGCACGACTTCGTGCACCTGATATTTGGCGAGGAACTGCTCGACGCCTTCGGTGCGTCCGCGAAACCGGCTCTGCACCACCGTCAGTCCCGATGCAGGAACCGTGCGGGCGCGCATCGGCGAGTCGCGGCCGTCGCCGCGCGCGACGATCGCGCCGCCCGGCACGCTCGCGGCGTAGACGAGATCGCCGACCGGCACGTGCAGGACGCCCAGCACCGGCTGCCCATCCCAGACCAGGGCGATATTCACCGTGAAGTCGCCGGTGCGGGCGAGGAAGTCGCGCGTCCCGTCGAGTGGATCGACCAGCCAGAAGCCGCGCGCGCCTTCGGCGTCGCCGTGGCGACTCTCTTCCGACACGACCGGCAGATCGGGCGTCAGACGCGCGAGGCCCGGACTGACGATCGCGTCGGCGTCGTAATCCGCCTGCGTCACCGGGCTGCCGTCCTGCTTGTGCGTCGGCGCCGGCGGCGAGTCGTAATGCGCGAGAATGGCGCGGCCGGCAGCGCGTGCCAGCGTGCGGACTTCGGGCAGAAGACGAACAAGGTCGAGATCCATGCCGATCTCGTCGCAGGATCCGGCGCTCGCGTCCAGCGCCCGGCGATTTAGCCGGCGCGTTTCTCTTTGCGCTCTGCCTGTTCTCCCTCGACGAGATCGGCATCCACACTGCTCGCCGGATCACCCTTGACGGCCATGGTCCGGAAGCGGTCGCGCAGCTGCTCAAGCTCTTCGCTGGTAAGGTCTTCGAGGTTGAGCAGGCTGTTGCGCGCGCGGCGGTTGACCGCGATCAACTCGTCGAGCTTGAGATGGATGGCGCAGGTGTCGCGCTCCTGCGTGTTCTGGATCAGGAACACCATCAGGAAGGTAATAACGGTCGTGCCCGTGTTGATCACGAGCTGCCACGTATCGGAATAATGAAAGATCGGACCGGTGG
>JAQGIE010000271.1 GCA_028291365.1 Rhodospirillales bacterium | reverse complement strand
CCGACGCAGATCGTATCGATGCCGGCGCGGTCGCGAAGCTCGATTGCCGCCTGCGCCAGATCGGCTTGCCAATGCGCAAGCTCCGCGTCAGCCAGATCCCCGCTGCTGTTGCCACAGCCGCGATAGTCGAAGCGCAACACCGGAAATCCGCGCGCCGCCAAGGCAGCGGCCAACGTCCGACACGCGAAATGCGATTGTACATATTCGTGGCCGAGCGGCGCGCTGAGCAGGACGGCGCAGCGGCGCGGCCTGGCCGTGGCAGGCGGATGAAAGGCGGCGAACAGGCGATGCGCGCCCGAACTGAAAAAGAAAGTGTCGATCATGATCGCAACTCGACCTCCGGCAGCGCGCATCGCTGCAGATTCATCGACCACGCGGCGCCGGCGGCGGCTACCGCCGCTTCGTAACCCGGTACTGGTTGAAACGATCGAACCGACCAACCGTCGCAAGGATCGGGCAGAGATTCATCCAACCCTTCCGGAAGCGCGTCGAATTGGTCGAGCGCCAGCGACAGGCCACAGCCGCGTCCTTTGGCGTAGGCCTCCTTGCGCGTCCAGCAGCGAAAGAAGGTGATCATGCGCTGCTCGGGCGCCAGCGCGCCGAGAATGCTGCGCTCGCTTGGCGAGAACAAACGGTCGGCGACCGGCGCATACGCGAAATCCGGATCGCGCCGTTCGATGTCGCAACCGACCTCGAAGCCGCGCGCGATCGCATAGAGCGCCACGCCGTACGAGTTCGACAGGCTGAAGCGGACGTCGCCCTGCGACGGCATGGGCTTGCCGAAGCGGTTTCGGGTAAAACGGATGTCGCCGGGCGCGCCGTCGAGATATCGCGCCAGGAGCACGCGCAGCTGGCCATGCCGTACGATGTAGCGGCGCCGATCGGGCGCGTGCCGGAAGCGCGCCGCCTGCGCACGCTCCTCGGAACTCAGCAACGTTTGCAGCCGGTCGAGCGTGGCGTCGTCCGCATCGATCTCGCTCCAATAGACGTCGATCGGTGCGGACATCGATTATTCCGGAGGTGCGCGCACGGGCACGCGTCCCAGCCGCGCGCCCAAGGATCGAACGCCGGTGCGATGCAGCCAGGACAGGCCTCCGCGCCAGCCTTCGGGCTGCGCCGGCCGCCCCTTGCCGGCGCGGGCGGTGCCCGGCCGTTCGCGCAGCATCGCCGCCATGTGCCGCACGGTCGGGGCGCGGAACACGGCCGCGATCGGCAACGAGATGCCGAATGCCTGGTCGACGCGTCCCAGCATCTGCGCGGCGAGCAGCGAGTGTCCGCCGAGCTGGAAGAAATCCTCCTCGGCGCCGAGCTGCGCCACGCCCAACACGTCCATCCACAGCGCCGCGAGTTGCTGCTCGGTCGCGTCGCGCCACTCCGCAACGCTGGCGGGTCTCCGCTCGGTCTCGGGTCGCGGCAGTGCATTGCGGTCGACTTTGCCGTTCGGCGTCATCGGCAGCCGCGGCAGCGCGACCAGCTGCGACGGGATCATGTAGTCGGGCAGGCTTTGCCGCAAAAAGGCGCGCAGCGCAGCAGCCTCGGGCGCGGCACCGTTGCGGGCCACGACATAGGCGGCAAGCGATGCGACCCCCGCCGCGTCGGGCCAGGTCCGGACTGCAGCGGCCGCAATCGCGTCATGGCGCAAGAGTGCGGCTTCGATCTCTTCGAGTTCGACGCGGAAGCCCCGCACCTTGACCTGATGATCGAGGCGGCCGAGCCACTCGACCGTGCCGTCGTCGCGATAGCGCGCCAGATCGCCGGTCCGGTAGAGACGTCCGGCCGGTGCGACCGAAGCGGTGACGAAGCGCTCGCGCGTCAGCGCGTCGCGATGGCGATAGCCGCGCGCGACGCCGGCGCCGCCGATATGCAGCTCGCCCGCTGCGCCGACCGGCAGGATCTGTCCTTGCGCATCGAGAATATAGAGCTGCGTGTTGGCGATGGGCCGGCCGATCGCGACCGGACCGGTGCCGGACTCGACCTTGTGCACGGTCGACCAGATCGTGGTCTCGGTCGGACCATACAGGTTCCACAGCTCGGCACCGTGCGCGAGCAAGCGCTCGGCGAGCGGGCGCGGCAGCGCCTCGCCGCCGCACAGCATGCGCAACTGCGGCGCGCCTTGCCACCCCGTGTCGAGCAGGCTCTGCCAGGTCGCGGGCGTCGCCTGCAGCACGTCGCAGCGCGCGCGGTCGATCAGCCGCGCCAGAAGATGCGGATCGCTTGCGGTATTGGGGTCGGCGAGCAGCACCGTCCCGCCGCTGACCAGCGGCAGGAACAATTCGAGCGCGGCGATGTCGAACGAGACCGTCGTCACCGACAGCAGCGTGTCGTCTTCGCCGAAGCCGGGCTGCATCTGCATCGCAGCCAGCAGATTGACCAGCGCGCGGTGCGGAACCTCGACGCCCTTGGGCCGTCCCGTCGAACCCGACGTGTAGAGGACGTAAGCGAGGTCATCGAGCCCGACTGTCGTCGCCGGTGCCGGTGCGGCGCGCGCCGGCCCGACGCAGTTTTCGAGCAACAAGATTCGCGCCGGCATGGCCGGCAGGCTGGCGGCGAGACTGCGTTCGGTAAGGCACACGAGCGGCGCCGCATCGGTCAGGATCAGGTCCAGCCGCGCCTTCGGAAAGGCAGGGTCGAGCGGCAGATAGGCGCCGCCCGTTTTCAGAATGCCGAGCAGACCGGCCACCAGCTCGGGCGTGCGCTCGACGCAGATGCCGATCACCGTACCGGGCCCGACACCGGCCGCGCGCAGATGCGCCGCGATCTCCTCGGCGCGTCGTTCCAACGCGCGGTAGCTGCAGCTGATCGCGCCGCAGCGCACCGCGATTGCCTCCGGCCGGCGCTTCGCCTGCTGCGCGATCCAGTCCTGCACGGTGGTCGGCGGGATTGCGCGCTGGGTCTGATTCCACGCCACCAGCAGCTGCTCCTGCTCGCGGTCGCCGAGCATCGGCAGCGCGCCCAAATGCTGCGTCGGATCGGCGGTGATCGCTTCGAGGACGCGGATCCAATGGTCGATCATGCGGCGGATCGTGGCCGGCTCGAACAGCTCGGTACTGTAGAGGAACCGTCCGACGATGCGATCGGGCCGCTCCTCCAACTCGAGATAGAGGTCGAACTTCGCGGTGCCGACCGTCACATCCATCTGGGTCAGGTCCCAACCTGATGCGAACGCGGCCATGGGCGGCTGGATCGAGAACAGCACCTGGAACAGCGGGTGCGCGCTCGGATCGCGGCTGGGGCGAAGCTCGCGCACGATGCGAGCGAACGGCACGTCGCTGGCGGCCAGTGCACCCACCACCGTGCTGCGCACCTGCGCCAGATAATCGCGAAAGCGCATTTGCGATGTCGGCCGCGTCCGCAGGACGACGCTGTTGAGGAAATAACCGATCACCCGTTCGAGCTCGGGCCGGCGACGCATGTCGACGAGCCCGCCGACGACCAGATCCTCCTGCCCGCCATAGCGATGCAGCAGCGATTTGAAAGCGGCCAGCAGCACCATGTACAGCGTCGCGCCTTCGGCCCGGCTCAGCGCGTTCAGGGCGCGCGTGAGTTCGGGCGTGAGCGCGAACATTTCCATCGAGCCGCGATGACCGAGCTGGGCCGGCCGCGGATGATCGGTCGGCAATTGCACGGTCGGCAGCTCGCCGGCGAGCTGCTGTTTCCAATAAGCCAGCTGCGGTGCCAGCGCGTCGCCGGCAAGGGTTCGTTCGCGCCACAGCGCGTAATCCCCGTATTGCAGTTCGGGTGCCGGCAGGTCGGGCGCGCGCCCGTTTGCCAGCGCGTCGTAGATCGCGGTCAGCTCCGGCATCACCGTCCGATAGAAGGAGACGCCGTCGAAGATGAGGTGATGCAAAGTCAGGTGCAGCCGATGCTCGTCGTCGGCCAGCTTCAGGACCTGCGCACGCAACAACGGCGCGCGACCGAGATCGAACGGCGAGCGCGCCGCCTCGGTCGCCAGCCGCAGCGCTTCGGCTTCGCGTTCGGCGGCGGGAAGACGCGACAGATCGACGAGCGGCAGGGTGATGCGCACCGCGGGCTCGATGCGCTGGCGCACCTGCCCGTCGACCAGCTCGAATGCCGTACGCCAGATCTCGTGCCGCTGCAGCAGCTCGTTCAGACTGTCCTCGAGCAGGCCGAGATCGAGCGCGCCGCGTCGATGAATCGTGATCGGCTCGTTGTAGAGCGGCAGCTCGCCCGCCAGCGCGGCGTGCAGCCAGACCTGGGTCTGCTCGGCCGAAATCGGCGGCGTCGTGCCGGCCGGCCGCTGCGTGACGCGATCCGGATCGGGCGCACCGGAACCCGCCTCGCCCGTCAGCAGCCGCGCCAACAGCTCGCGTTTGGCCGCGGACAGCGAAGCGAGTTCATCGCTTCGGATCATGCTGCGTTGCTCCCGGCCGCATCCGGTTCGGCGGTGAATGAGATCGGCAGTGCCTTGAGACCGCGCAGCCCCAAATTCTCGCGCCAGACCAGCTGATCCGGTTGCAGCGCCACGTTGCGCAGGCGGCGCAGCAGCGTGGTGAAGGCGATCTGCCCTTCGATGCGGGCCAGCGGTGCGCCGAAGCAGAAATGCGCCGCCCAGCCGAAGGCGACATGCCGATTGTCGGTGCGCAGCAGATCCAGCCGGTCCGGATCGGGAAAGCGCGCCGGGTCGCGATTGGCCGCCGCCATCACCGCCATCACCGCATCGCGTTTGCGCAGCTGCTTGCCGCCGAGTTCGCAATCGTCCGGCACGATGCGTCCGGTGTGCTGGCTCGGGCTCTCGTAGCGCAGCAGCTCTTCCACGGCCGAGCTGACGATGGTGGGATCGTCGCGCAGCTGGGCGAGCCGATCCGGCTGCCGCAGCAGCGTCAAGACTCCGTTGCCGATCAGGTTGGTCGTGGTCTCCTGGCCGCCGACCATGGTGACGATGACGTTGGCGATGACCTCGTCCTCGCTGAGCCGCGCACCATCGATCTCGGCGGTCATCAACGCATGGATCAGCCCTTCGCGCGGCCGGCGCGCCTGCTCGCGCACGGCGGCGCGGAAATACCCGGTCATCTCTTCGACCGTGCGCAGCACGCGCCCGGCGCGCTCGGGATTGTGCTGGAAGTTGCCCAGCATCTCGGCGAAGTCGGCCGACCAGGATTTGAGCTGTGCGTGATCCTCGGTCGGCACGCCCAACAACCCCGCCGTGACGATCGCCGGGAACGGGCTGGCGAACTCGGCGATCAGATCCATGTGCCCGCGCGACAGCACGCGATCGAGCAGCCCGTCCGCGATCTCCTGGATGTGCTGCTTCAGCCCGTCGACCCGGCGCGACGTGAACGCGGCCGAGCACAGCCCACGCAGCCGGGTGTGCGCGGCGCCGTCCAGAAACAGCATCTGCTTGACCATCACCTGCGCGATCGGATCGAGCGCGCCCATCCCCATCGCATCGAGCTGCGCGGGACTCGGCGTGCGATCGGCCGAGAATTTCGTCAGCACCTTCACGACCTCGGCATAGGAGGTCACGACCCAGCAATGCAGGTATGGATCCCAATGCACGGGATCCTGCGCGCGCAGCGCTTGATAAAGCGGATAGGGATCGGCCAGCACGTCGGGATCGAGCAGCCGGTAAAGGCTGAGGACGGGTGTGCCGGCGGTCACGGGGCGGCGTGCGAGCGTCTCTGGCGCCATCGATCGTCGCCCGGGTTCAGCTTGCGAGTCGCTGCTGCGCGTCCTGCTCGCTCATGCGTTGCAGTTGTTCGAGCAGCAGGGTCTCGACCGTGCCAGCAAGGTTGGCCACGGTCTGCGCCTGGAACAGGTGCCACAGGGTGAGCTCGATTCCGAACGCGTCGCGGATCCGCAGCACGACCTGGGTGCCGAGCAGCGAATGCCCGCCCAGCAGGAAGAAATTGTCGTCGGCGCCGACGCGATCGGTGCCCAGCACGCCGGCGACGATCGCCGCCAGCCGCGCTTCGAGCGGCGTCGCGGGCGCGCGGAACGGCACGCGATCGAGCGCGTTGTCGTCGCTCGGCTGGGCCAGCGCATCTTTGTCGAGCTTGCCGCTGCTGTTGAGCGGCAGCGCGTCGATCCGCACGAAGCGCGTCGGCACCATGTAGGCGGGCAGTTGTTCGGCGATCAGCGCGCGCAACGCTTCGGCGGTCGGCACGCCGGCCGGCGCCGGCAGGATATAGGCGACCAGCTGCTTCTCGTCGCCGCCGCAGGCGCGCGCGACGACGGTGCTGCACGCGACCAGCGGATGGCGGTTGAGCGCGGCCGCGATCTCGTTGGGCTCGATGCGATGGCCGCGGATCTTCTCCTGATCGTCGGCGCGGCCGCAGAACAGGATCTGCCCGTCCGGCAGCACGCGGCCGAAATCACCGGTGCGATACAGTCGTGCGTCGGGATGGTCGGCGAACGGATCGGGCAGGAAGCTCGCCGCCGTCAGCTCGGGGCGATTGCGATAGCCGCGCCCGACGCCGGCGCCGCCGATGAAGATTTCGCCGATCTCGCCGGTCGGGACGTGGCGGCCTCCGGCATCGAGCAGGTGGATCTGCACGCCGGCAATCGCGCGCCCGATCGGCGGCAGCGGGTCGAACTCGCCCGCCTGCGAGACCACGCAAGAGGTCGCGACCACGGCGCATTCGGTCGGTCCGTAATTGTTCACCAACCGAAACGGCAGCTCGGCGGGTGGACGGGCGCGCAGCGTGTCGGCGCCGGTCAGTAGCAGGCGAAGCTTGGTTTCGGCCGGCCACTCGGCGACGAGCAGCGGTTCGGCGAGTGCCGTCGGCACGAAGCCGATGGTGATCTGCTCGTCGACCAGCCAGCGTTGCAGCAGAACGGGCGCGGTGCGCACCCGCTCCGGCGCCAGCGACACCGAGGCGCCGGCGAACAGATAGGGCCAGATTTCCCAGACCGCGGCATCAAATCCAAGCCCGGCCAGATGCGAGGCGCGATCGAACTCGGTGACGTCGAAGGCCTCGCAATGCCAGCGGATCAGATTGTCCAGATTGCCGTGTGTGATCTCGACGCCCTTGGGCGTTCCGGTCGACCCCGACGTGTACAAAATGTAGGCGAGATCCTCGTCGCGCGGCTCGATCAGCGCGTGACTCGGCGCCGCACGGATCACGGCCGCGTCGCGATCGGCGCAAATCGTCATGCGGCCTCGGCCCGAAAGGCGCGCCGCCATCTCGGTGTCGGTAATCACCGCCGTCGCGCCGGACTCCTCGAGGAGCGCGCGCAGCCGCTCGGTCGGCCAGGACGGGTCGAGCGGCAGAAATGCGCCGCCCGCCTTCATCACCGCCAAGCTGGCGATCACCTGCTCGAACGAACGTGGCAGGCAGATCGCGACCGCGGCTTCGTGGGGTAGCGCGAGGGCGCCCAGATAACAGGCAAGCCGGTTGGCGTTGGCGTCGAGTTCGCTATAGCGCAGCACCGCGGCACCGGCGCGCAGTGCGACCTGCGCGGGTCGACTGCTGGCGATCGAGGCGACGCGCCTGATCAGCATCGGCTGGAGCATGTGCAACTTGCGGCCGACATAGCGGCGGCGTTTCGTCGCTTGTTTGCCTGCTGCACCACATCCCCCCTTCGCTGCGATCAGCAGCGCGTTTTGTGTTGCGTCACAGAATTGCCAACTGGGGAGACCGGCATCCGTTCGCCCATAGCGCGGACGCTGAAACAGATTGCAAGAACAAATGCGCGTCGCCGCAGCGATGCGTGTTTCGCGCTCGCGCTGGACGAGAATGTGCTCGGGCGCTCGTACGCAGAGCGCTTCGACGGTCATCTCCGGAACGACGCAATTGTCCTGCAGAATATAGCGAATCCCGCACGGCGCGGCGGCGATCGGGCGACGGGCGCCGTCGAAAAATCTGACAACCGCGCCGCGCGCTACGAAGAACGCGGCAGCGTGCCGCCATCGGTCCAGAAGTTGCTGCGCGTCCGGCGCAGGTGCCGATGCGCTGCTGCTTGCAGGCGCGCTTGCAACGCTCGCCGCAACGACGCGCCGGCGGCAGCCATCAAAGCACCGACATAGCGACGCTTCGGGGGAGGGTTCAGCGGCGGAACAGGACGCAGAGATTGTTGGCCGGCATCTCGACACGCTCGACGAAGCGCAGCCCATGCGAAGCGGCGAGCTGGATGACCTCATCCAGCTGCCGCAGGCCCCAGGCCGCGTTGCGCGATTTGAGGCTGGCGTCGAAGGCTTCGTTGCTGGGCGCGGTGATGCGACCGGTTTCGCGGAACGGACCGTAGAGCACCAGCGGCGCGCCGCAGGGCAGGATGCGTTCCGCGCCGGCGATCAGTCCCTCGGCGGCCTGCCACGGCGCGATATGGATCATGTTGATCGATACGATCGCGTCGGCGCGGTCGAGTCGCCAAACCGGCTCCGTGACGTCGAGTTCGATCGGCGCCAGCAAGTTCGGCAGACGCGCCGTGCGCGCATGGGCGGCGACGCTGCGGCGTGCGTCGTCCGCCACATCGCTCGGTTGCCAGGTGATCGAAGGCAGCGCGGCGGCAAAATGAATCGCATGCTCGCCGCTGCCACTGGCAATCTCGAGCACGGTACCGCTCGCCGGCAACACGCGGCGGAGCACGGCAAGAATCGGATCGCGATTGCGCAGCGCGGCCGGTGAGGTCTGGGCAGTCATGGAGAGACCCTGATCCGATTCACCGCCGAGACGCCAGGAACGCAAAGTGCGCCAAGGGGTCGAGCCCGCGCGCAGCGCGAGAAGCTGGCGGTGAATGAAGCCGCCGCCACAGCCGCTAACCGCCGAGAAACAGCCGCCCGACGTCGGGATCGGTCAGCAGCTCGCTGCCTTTGCCCGCCAGCGCGACTTCGCCCGCCACGAGCACATAGCCGAGATCGGCGAATTCCAGCCCCTTGCGCGCATTCTGCTCGACCATCACCACGGTCTTGCCGTCCTTGCGCTGCAGGTCGCTGAGAATTTCGAACACCTGGTCGATGAAGCGCGGCTCGAGACCGATCGACGGTTCGTCGACCAGCAGGATCTCGGGATTCATGATCAGCGCGCGGCTGATTTCGAGCAGGCGGCGCTCGCCGCCCGACAGCACGCCGGCGCGTTGGTTCTTGCGCTTCGCAAGCCGGTCATATTTCTCGAACACGCGGTCGGCGGCTTCTTTCGCCTGGGCCGGCGACGGCAGCAGATAGCCGCCCATCAGCAGATTTTCCTCGACCGTCATCTGCGGGAAGACCGAATTGTCCTGCAGGATGTAGGCAATCCCCGCCTTGGCGAGCTTCTTGTCCGACGACAGGCGCGTGACGTCGGTGCCGCCGACCTTCACCGCGCCACCGAAGATCGAGGTCATGCCGAAGATCGTGTGCAGCACGGTCGACTTGCCGGCGCCGTTGGGGCCGATCAGGCACACCGACTGGCCTTTGCCCACCGCCATGTCGACGCCGTGCAGGATCTCCATGCGGCCGTAGCCCGCTTTCAATCCATCGAGCGACAGGAACGGCGCACCGCCCGCCAACGCGTCGATCTGCGCCCGCGTGGGCGCGCGCTGTTTGAGCTCGGCCGCCGCCTTGGCCACCGAATCGGCCGACAGGACCGTGTCGACCGTGCCTTCGCCGTATCCTCGAATGCTCATCTCAATGTCCACCGAGATAGGCTTCGATCACGCGCGGATCCTGGCGCACCGTTTCGGGCGCGCCTTCCGCCAGGATCTTGCCCTGCGCCAGACAGTAGAGTCGCTGCGCCAAATTCATGATCACGCGCATATTATGCTCGATCACCAGCAGCGTGACGCCGAACTCGGCGTTGGCGCGCCGCAGCCGGTCGATCAGCCCGTTGATCAAGGTCGGGTTGATGCCCGCGGTCGGCTCGTCGAGCAGCAGCAGCTTGGGCTCGCTCATCAGCGCCATGGCGAATTCGAGCAGCTTCTGCTGGCCGAACGAAAGGTCGCCGGCAAGCAGGTAGCGTTTCGACGACATGCCGACGAAATCGAGCAGCGCCTCGGCCTTCTCGGTCACCGGTCTGGGCACGCGCACGAACAGGCTGCCCGTCGTCATCTGCGCCGCCGGAGTCGAGATCTGCAAATTCTGGACGCAGTCCATCTGCTTGTAGACGCGCGTCTGCTGGAAGGTGCGCAACAGGCCCAGCCGCGCGATTTCGGGCACGCGCAGCGTGGTGATCTCCTTGCCCGCGAACTGGATCTTGCCGCCATCGACCGGGTGATAGCCGACGATCGAATTGAACAAGGTCGTCTTGCCTGACCCGTTGGGACCGATCAGCCCGACGATCTCGCCGGGATTGACGCGGATCGACACGTTCTCGTTGGCGTGAACGCCGCCGAACGATTTCGACACGCCGACCACTTCGAGCAGCGGGCTTTCGGGCGCGTTCATGCCGCCTCCACGACGCGCTGGCCGAACCGCTGCGGCCAGCGCTCGCGCACCCAGCCCAGAATGCCGCGCGGAAAGAACACGACGATCAGCACGATCAGCACGCCCAGCGCGATACGCTGCCATTCGGCGAGATAGACCCAGAAGAGTTCCTTGGTGATCTGGAACACGAAAGCGCCTAGCACCGGTCCCCACAACGTGCCGCGGCCGCCCAGGATGGCCATCAGGATCATCCAGGTGCCGTAGGTCGAACCGGCAAAGGCAATGTCGCGCGGATCGATGAAGCCCTGCATGTTGCCGACGATGCCGCCCGCGACGCCGAGCGGAAACGCCGACACCGCCCACGCCAACGTCTTCACGCGCGTGGTCGGCAGCCCCATCGCCTCGGCCTTGTCCTCGTCATCGCGAATGGCGCCGAGCGCGAGGCCGATGCGGCCGGCATAGAGCCGCTTCAGCGCGAAGAAGGTCAGCACCGCGACAGCGAAGGCGATATAGGCCCAATAGACGTTGGCGTTGCCCGCCACCGGCATCAGCACGGTCGAGAGTCCGCCGCCGGCGCCGATATATCCCCAGCTTGCTGCGATCTCGCCCGCGGCGACGCCGAGGCCGAGCGTGCCGACCGCGAAATATTTCTCGCGCAGCCCCAGCATGCCGACACCGAAGAACACCGCAGCGAGCGAGGCGAGCAGGCCGCCGAACAGCAGCCCGAGCGGCAGCGCCACCCAATAGCCGCCCCAATTCAGGTCGCGCTGGAACACCGCCAGCGCGTAGCAGCCGATGCCGAAGAACAGGATGTTGCCGAACGAGTTGTAGCCCATCCGCCCGCCCATAATGTCCCAGGCGAGCGCGAACACGACCATGATCCACAGAAAAGCGAGCTGGCTCGCGATCTGCGGCAGCAGCAGCGGCGCGAACACGCCGACCGCGAGCAGAACCAGATAGAGCCAGCGCGGTGTGTTGCTCATCGCAGATATTTCCGGTGCCGTTGCAGACGCCAGTTGCGCACGACCAGGATCGCCACCAGCAACAGGAAGGTGAAGGCCTGCTGCAGCTCGCTGCCGGCGAGAAAGCCGAACAGATTTTCCGCCGCACCCAGGCCGATGCCGGCGACCAGCGAGCCGAGCACGCTCCCGAGTCCGCCGAGAATGCCGATCAGGAAGGCGCGCAGCGTGTAGATCAGGCCCAAGGTCGGGCCGACGATGACCGCCATCGCCACCAGCGCGCCCGCCGCGCCGCAAATGGCGGCGTTGAGCGCGAAAGTGTGCGCGTAGACCTTGTCGACGTCGATGCCGAGGATGCGCGCGGCGCGCGGATTTTGCGCCGTGGCACGGATCGACTGGCCCAATCGCGAGCGGCGCAGGAACAGCCACAGCGTCACCGCGATGACGATCGACAACGCGAAGGCGACGAGCCTGATGCCGGAGATGGTGAGATTGCCGTCGAACAGAAACAACGTGCCCATCCCGGCATCGACCGTCACCGGCGAGGCACCGAATGCCAGGTTCATGCCTTGCGACAGAACCTGGCTGATACCGAACGTGGCGAGCAGCGAGATGAACATGTCGCGTCCGACGATGCGGTACACGATGGTGCGGTACAGGACCCAACCGACGATCCAGAGGACGATTGCCGCAATCGGAATCGTCGCCAGCGGATGCAGCCCGTATTTGGCGAGCACGTACGTCACGTAGCCGCCGAGCATGACAAACTCGCCCTGCGAGACGTTGATGATGCCCATCACGCCCCAGACCAGGGCCAGGCCAAAGGCGGCGAGCGCAAAAATGGCGCCGATCAACACACCGTCGAGCACCAGCCCGAGGGAGAGAACCGGCGCCTGAAAAAGAAGGTTCAGATTATCCATGTTATTCCCCGCGAAAGCGGGGACCCATCGTTGATCATGCCCATCTGCTTCCAGGTCGTTGCGGCATGGATCCCCGCTTCCGCGGGGAGTTAGCGCTTCGACCAGCTCGGGATCGGATAGATCAGCTGCGCGTTGGCGACCTCGGCCGGATAGACGACTTTGTACTGGCCGTTCTGGACCTGGAACATGATCATCTTCTTGCCGGCATTCTGGCCCGTCTCGTCGAACTTGATCGGACCGTAGAACGTCTTGATGTCGGTCGCGGCGATGGCGTCGCGCACCGCCTCGGGCGTCAGCTCCTTGCTGCGGCTGAACGCGTCGGCGAACACCATCACCGCCGCTGCCGATTCCGCGACCTGATAGCTCGGCGAGCGCTTGTAGTCCTTCTCAAACAGCTTGGCGAAGTCTTCGGCGCTGCCGAACAGCTTGTCGCTGAATTTCAGCGAGCGGTCCCACTGCGACGCGCACAGCACGTAATCGGAGATCTTGGGCTGCTTCTCGGTGATCTGCGCCGTGTCGCAATGCGAGGTCGCGATCATCGGCACGTCGACCTTCATTTCGGCGGTCTGGCGAACCACCAGCGCCGCGCCTTTTTCGTGACCTGACACGATCAGCAGGTCGGGCTTCAACGCTTTCACCTTGGTCAGCGTCGCCGCCATGTCGTTGATGTCGGGCGGCAGCTTGTCGTCGACGAGGATCTGCATTTTGTACTTCTTGGCGGCCTCGACGATGCCGGTGCGCACGTCGAGCGAGAACGGATCATTCTCGAACGCCATCACGATCTTGACCGTCGACGGGTCCTTCCCCGCCTTCTGCGCTTGTTCAGCAACGAGCTCGACCGACGGCGCGACATACTGATCGGCCGTGGTCAACGTCGCGAAGAGATACTTCCAGCCGTTCTGGAACAGCTCGCGCGCGGCGCCGTTGGCCTCGATCATCGGGACTTTGTATTTCTCGGTGATCGGCGCCATCGCCTTGGTGAGGCCGGAGCCGTAGGGCCCGAGAATGTATTTGATGCCGTCCTGCTGGATCAGCCGTTCGGCGAGCTGCGCCGCGCGCGCCGGCGTCGATTCATCGTCGTAATATTTGACTTCGAGCTTGTACTTCTTGCCGCCGATGGCAACGCCGCCGGCTTCGTTGATCTTTTTGACAGTGATGTCGTAGCCGTCCTTCGTGTCCTGACCGGAGCTTGCATATTTGCCCGTCAGCGACACGGCGGCGCCGAGCGTCAGCACGTCGCCCTGCTGCGCGGAGGCGGGCAGCGCGAGCGCGCCCGCGCCGATAACGGCGGAAACGATAGCGGCGGTGGAAATTTGTTTGGCAAGCACGGCGTCCCTCCCAGGAAGCGAAACTCAGTCGGCGCTTCGAGGCGCCTTTCGACCGGCGACACTAGGAGCCGCAAGCGCTTGGTGTAAAGCGAGCGCACACGACGGATGCAAGCTTGTAC
>JAQGIE010000253.1 GCA_028291365.1 Rhodospirillales bacterium | reverse complement strand
GTTCCGCGATAAGGCGCGCGATGTTTCAGGGCCGTCATGGTTGCATCCTCCATCTCGCGAGCAGGATGGAGGTGCGGCCCGGGCGGCGCATTCCGGTAGTTGCGGCGCCGCGCGCGCGTCGCCCGGCGCCGCAGGTTCTATCTTGCGATAAAGTCGGCCAGGCAGTTTTCGATCAGCTGTGGATCGAAGGGTTTGGACACGATCGGCGCATCACACAGATCTTCGCGCACGCCGCTCGGCCCGTAGCCGGTCAGGAACGCGAAGGGAATACCGCGCCGGCGCAACGCGTCGGCGACCGGAAAGACGAACACGCCGGCCACGTTCACGTCGAGCAGCGCGCCGTCGAGCGCTTCGACCGTCGCCATCGCCACGGCCAGGTCGACCCGTCCCGAGAACACCATCTCGCAGCCGAAGTCGGCCAACAGGTCTTCGAGCAGGAGCACGATCAGCATCTCGTCTTCGACCACCAGGATACGCGGTCGCGGGCGCGCGCCCGCGGCCGGCTCCAGGTCCGCGATCGCGCTCACGCGACCGGAGCGGTGTCGGCCGGCAACAGCAGCCGTATCGCGCAGCGCACGCCGCCGGCTTCGAAATCCAGCTCGACGTCGCCGCCGAACTCGATCCGCAGGCCGTTGCGGATCAGCCGCGAGCCAAAGCCCGCGCGCGACGGCGGCGCCACGGCCGGACCGCCGCTTTCCAGCCAAAGGAGGGACAATTCGCGCCGCGCGCTGAGCGCGGCCACCGTCCAACTCACCGTGACGACGCCTTCGACGCCCGACAGGGCGCCGTACTTGCCTGCGTTGGTCGCGAGTTCGTGGAAGACCAGCCCCAGCGCCACCGTCGACTTGGCGTCGAGCGCAAGGTCGGGGCCGTTCAGCTGCCAGCGTATCTCGTCGCCGGCCCGATACGGTTCGAATTCGCCTTCCAGAAGATGATGCATCGACACGTCGCGCCAGCCGTCGCGCATCAGAAGATCGTGCGTCTTGGCCAGCGCACCCAGCCGTGCGCTGAAGGCCACGTGGAATTCATCAGCGCTGCCGCTCGCGCGCCGGGTCTGCTGCGCGATCGACTGCACCGTCGCGAGCGCGTTCTTCACCCGATGCCGCAGCTCGTGCAGCAGCATCGTGGCCTGTTCCTGCGCCCGCACGCGCTGCGTCGTGTCGCGCGCGATCGCCGAGCCGCCCAGCATCTGCCCTTGCTCGTCACGAATGGCGATCATCGAGACTTCGACGTCGGGCTTCGTGCCGTCGGCACGCAGCCAGCCGTCCTCGAGATAGGGCAAGGTCTCGCCCTGGCGCAGCCGCAGCAGCAGCGACTCCATCTCGCCGGCGCGACTCAACACGCGCGAGATCGGCTGCCCCAGCATCTGCGCCGCGTCGAAGCCGAAGATATTTTTCCCGGCCTCGTTCCAGCTCGTGACCGTGCCGTCGAGCGCGAAGCCGATGATTGCCGATTCGGACGAGCTGACGATGGCGGCGAGGCGCGCACGGCCTTCTTCCTGGCGGCGGCGCTCGGTGATGTCGATGAAGGTCAGCACCACGCCGTCGACCACGTTGTCGACCGTGCGATACGGGCGGATGCGCAACAGGAAGCTCGACTCGCCCCCGGGCGTGCGCACTTCGCGTTCGAGTACCACGAGCTCCTCAAGCACGCGGGTGACGTCGGCCGGCAGGTCAGGATAGGCGAGGCGCGACACGATGTCGGTGACGGGCCGGTCGCGATCACCGTCGCGCAGGTGGAACAGCTCGGTCATCCCCGGCGTGAAGCTGCGGATGCGCAGGTGGCCGTCGAGAAACAGGGTCGCGACCTGCGTGCTCTCGAACAGATTGCGCAAATCGCTGTTGAGTCGCATCAGGACGACGTTCTTGTCGCCCATCTCGTGATTCAGCGTCTGCAGTTCCTCGTTGATCGACTGGGTTTCTTCCTTCGCGGTTTCCAGCTCTTCGATGGTCGATTGCAGCTCTTCGTTGACCGACTGGTATTCCTCGTTGGCCGAACGCAGCTCTTCGGTCGAGGCTTCGCCGGCGTGGATCGCGGCGCGCAGCTGCGATCTGAGCGCCCGCGTCTCTTCCTGCAGGGACTGCACCGTTGCCGCGGTCGCATCGCCGTCCGCGACCGGCGCGCGGGCAAAGACGCGCCGGTCGTGGAACGCGACAACGCAACTGCCGGGGGCAAGCTGCAATCCGACCAGCGGCTCGACGATCAACAGAACCGGGCGAGGCTGGCGGTCGATCTCGATTTCGACATGCTCCTGCACCGCAGTCGCCTCGCGCCGCGCGCGGTCGACGACGCTGCGCACGATCGGGCGCAGGCTCTTTTGCAAGATTTCGAACAGGTCGAGGCTGGCGCGACCCGCCGATGGCTCGATGTACCGGCCGGTTTCGCCGCCCGAGAAACTCAGGATCCGCTGCTCGGCGTCGATCACGAAATAAGCGGGCGTGTAGCGCTCCATCGCGATGCGGGCGAGCGTAGCGATACGATCCTGCGACGGCGCGGCGAGCGGGACCGACACCGCCGTCATGCCGGGCAAGGCGGG
>JAQGIE010000252.1 GCA_028291365.1 Rhodospirillales bacterium | reverse complement strand
GGCGTGTCACCGGGCAGACGATAGAACTCGCTGATCGGAATGCTGCGTGTGGCGCCCGCCGCGTCGGTCGTATCGACCGTCGCGTCGAGCACGCGCATCGCCACCGCCATGTCGGACGGGTGCGTCGCGATGCAGGACTCGCTGGCACCGATCACCGCGAGATTGCGGCTGAACCCGTCGATCGCAGCGCAGCCCGAGCCCGGCTGGCGTTTGTTGCAGCCTTGGGTCGTGTCGTAGAAATACGGGCAGCGCGTGCGCTGCAGCAGGTTGCCTGCCGTGGTCGCCTTGTTGCGCAGCTGGCCCGACGCGCCCGCAAGCAGCGCGCGCGACAGGACTTCGTAGTCACGCAGCACGCGCTTGTCGGCGGCAAGATCGGTGTTGCGCACCAGCGCACCGATGCGCACGCCGCCATCCGGCGTCGCTTCGATTCGGTCGAGCCCGATATGGTTGATGTCGACGAGATGCCCCGGCGTCTCGATTTCGAGCTTCATGAGATCGAGCAGATTGGTGCCGCCCGCGATGAGTTTGGCATCCGGCTGGTGCGCCAGCGCCGCCGCCGCCGCCTGGGGTGATGCGGCACGCTCGTAGGTGAAGGGCTTCATGCTTCCGTCTTCTCGTGTACGTCGCGGATGGCCGCGACGATGTTGGGATAGGCGGCGCAGCGACAGATATTGCCGCTCATCCGCTCGCGCACTTCCTCGTCGGAATAGGCGACCTTGCCGAGGTCGGGCGTGACGTGACTTGGAACGCCGTTGCGGAGTTCCTCGAGCATCGCCACGGACGAGCAGATCTGCCCCGGCGTGCAGTAGCCGCACTGGAAACCGTCATGCTGGAGGAAGGCGGCCTGCATCGGATGCAGCCGGTCGGGCTGGCCCAGCCCCTCAATGGTCGTGACCTCGTCGCCGTCATGCATCACCGCCAGTGTCAGGCAGCTGTTGATGCGCCGCCCATTCAGCAGGACGGTGCATGCGCCGCACTGGCCGTGATCACAGCCTTTCTTGCTGCCGGAGAGCTGCAGATGCTCGCGCAGCGCATCGAGCAGCGTCACGCGCGGATCGAGCGTCAGCGAATGCTCGACGCCGTTGACCTTGAGGGTTGCCGTGACCGGCGCGGCGACGGGGCTCGCGGGTGGCGCCGCTGCGGCTGCGTTAGACGTCCCCTGCATGCCGAGCAGCGCCGCGCCGGCACCGACACCGGTGGTAATGACGGTACGCCGCGTGACGCGTTCCTGGCTCACACGATTCACATCGTCGGCCATGCCGACCTCCTTGTTGTTGCTACGTCGTGCGCCGGTTCAGGCCTGCCGCCAGAGCGTGGTCAGCGGGCCGGCGCGTCCCGTGACAGGATCGGATTCGGGAAAAAGCAGATGGGACATGCGTTCGCTCGCCGTCGCGCTCGGCGCTTCGCGGCAGATGTCCCAATGCTGGTTCGGCGGATAGGCGCCGACGACGAGAAAGTCGGCGCTCGCATCGATGCGGCAATGGCCGGTGCCGGTCGGCAGCACGGCAACGTCGCCGGCCGCAACGCTGACTTCGCGGCCGCCCGGACCGCCCAGCATCAGCCGCGCCGTGCCGCGCGCAAAGCCGAGCACCTCGTGCGCGGTCGAATGATAGTGGTGATAGTCGTAAACGCCGTTGCGCCATTGCGCCGGCCAGCCATTGCGTTCGAACAAGTCTTCGAACGCGGCCGCCGCCTGCGATCCGCGCTGGGCAATCACGCCGCGATAGAGCAGGACGGGCAGAACCGGGTTGTTGGGTACCCAGCCGCTGGCCGTCAGCACGAACGAGTCAGGTCGTACCGGCGCCTTTCCGTCCTGGGCGAAAGCCGGCAGGCCCCCGAACAGACTCGCGCCGGCTGCGGCGACGATGCGATGAACGGTGCGGCGGTCGATATTCGCCATGGCGGAAGCTCCGACGTGCAAGTCGGTTTCGACCTATGGTCGGCAAATCCAATTTCAAACGGCTGCGTCAGATAAGACCGATCAGGTTGGAATCCGCCCACCGCTTCCAGCACGGCGGCGCGTCATCGGCCCGTTCGATGACGGTGATCGGGCCCTGCGCACGGAAGATCGCCCAGGCCGGCGCCACCGCACGGGCCGGCGCCGGCGTGGGTGAATCGATCAGGTCCGTTCGCGAGCGGCATGCGGCAACGGAGCCACCGCATTCCGCGCCCACAGCCGTTCCATCTCCTCCAGGCTGCGTCCTTTTGTTTCGGGCACGAACCGCCAGACGAACAAACCGGCGGCGATGCTGACGAGGCCGTACAGCCAGTAGCAGAAGCCGTGATTGAACAGCTCGTTGAGCTGCGAGTTGCCGTCGAGCACCTTGAACGACCACGACACGATCAGATTGGCGATCCATTGCGCCGCCACCGCGATACCCATCGCCTTGCCCTTGATCGAGTTCGGGAACATCTCGGCCAGCAGCACCCAGGCGACCGGTCCCCACGAAAACGCAAAGCCGGCGATATAGGCGATCACCACGAACAAGGCGGCGCTGCCCAGCGAATTCGACGCGAACATGAATCCGAGCGCCAGCATCGACACCGCCATCAACGCCGCGCCCCAGATCATCAGCGGCTTCCGTCCCCAGCGATCGACGGTGAAGATCGCGACGATGGTGAACAGCACGTTGGCGGCACCGACGAACGCGGTCTGCAGGAACGCGGTGTCACCGGCCCAGCCCATGTTCCGGAACATCAGCGGCGCATAATAGAGCACCGCGTTGATGCCGACGGCCTGCTGAAACACCGAGATCAGCACGCCCGCGATGATCACGCCCCAGCCATAGGACAGCAGCCTGTCGCTGTGCCGCACCAGGCTGCCGCGGATCTCCGCCAGCACGGCCGGCGCGTTGGCCGGTCCTTCGACACGGTCGAGGAGCGTCTTTGCTTCGGCGTCGCGCGAACGCATCACGAGATAACGCGGCGTCTCGGGCACGAACAGCAGCAGCACGAGAAAGGTCAGCGACGGGATCGCTTCCGACGCGAACATCCAGCGCCAGCCTGAGGCGTAGAGCCAGCCCTGGTCGCCGCCGCGGGCGATCGCCCAGTTGACGAAATAGACGCCGAAAATACCGAGCACGATCGCCATCTGGTTGTAGGTGACGAGCTGGCCGCGTTTCTGGCGCGGTGCCACTTCGGCGATGTAGAGCGGCGACAGCATCGACGCGAGGCCGACGCCGATGCCGCCGATGACGCGATAGATGTTGAACGGCGTCAGCGCGTCCGGCCCCAGGCTGCCGATGGCACCCAGGCCAAGCTCGGGAACTGCCGAACCGACCGAGCAGATCAGGAACAAGGTGGCGGCGAGGATCATGCCGCGACGACGGCCCCAATGGTCGGCGACCCAACCGGCGGCGATGCCGCCGAGGATGCAGCCGAACAGCGCGCTCGACACGGTCAAGCCGATCAGGCTGTTGCGCGCCGTTTCGGCAAGACCGAGCGGCTCGATGAAATTCGCTTCGAGCGCGCCGATCGCCCCGGAGATCACCGCCGTGTCGTAGCCGAACAAAAGACCGCCCAGCGTCGCGACCAACGCGATGCGGGTCGCGTAACCGTTGCTCATGAAAAACCTCCCCGTCTGTCCGGCGCATCGCGCCTTCTTGTTGTTTGGCGCCCCTGATCCGGGGCTCTGAACGACGCGCCCTTGGCGCACTTGGCGCCTTGGCGGTCACATCGTCAGCTTGCCGGGCAGATCGCGCCGCCCGCGTCATTGTCGAGTTTGAGGTCGGTGAATGTAAGGCCGAATTTACCCGACGTGGTGAGGTCCATCGGCCGTTCGACCTTCGCCAGATCGGCGCCGGCGAAGCAGTCCAGCTTGAGCTTCAAGGTCGCCCATTCGCCGGGCGGTGCGTTGCGCAGCGCGTCGGTGACGTCGACCGAAGCGCCGCACGACTTGCCGCAGCTCACGGTCCATTTCACCCGGTCGGTCGGTGCCGCGTCGAGTCGGTAGCGCAGCGTCACCGCCGCCCCGTCGTGCGCCGCAAGGCGCAGATCGAAGGCGCGGCCTTCGACCCAGACCGAACCTTCGCCGTCACCGTTCCACGTCACCTGCTTGGCATCTTCCTGCGCCTGCGCGTCGACCGAATGCACGTCGACGATTCGCGCCGGACTGGTCTGTCGCGTCGCGGTGACGCGTTCTTCGCCGTGCGCATCGACGGCGTAGAGCGACCACGATCCGGCAGCGCGGCCACGCCGGAAGAAAGCATGGTGGTCGAGGCGCGCCACCTGCGACACGCCGGGCTCCTCGGGCAGCGACGCCAGCGTCGCGCTCTGTTTGTAGGTGAGGCCGAACCCGACCGGGAACAGCGGGTCGTAGCCGACATCGCCGCGATGCTTGCCGTCCGGCATGGCCGTGCGCGGCCAGGAGTAGCTGAGCCTGCCGGTGAAGTCGTAGCGCACGGCGCCATCGGGCGCACGCACCAGCAGGTCGGCGATGCCGCCGCCTTCGCTGCCCGGCAACCACGCCGCGACGAACGCGTCGGCGAGGTTGAGCTGCGGATTGACCCAAAGCGGACGGCCCGACAGGAACAGGGCGACGACGGGAATGCCCTGCGCTTTCAGGCTGCGCATCATCGCCAGCTCGTGCTCGTTCGACGGCAGGTATTCCAGCGTTTCGCGGTCGCCCTGATATTCGGCGTAGGGATCTTCGCCGAACACCACGATCGCGACGTCGGGCCTGGTCTGGAACGTGCCGTCGGCGCTGTGCTCGGCGCGTCCGCCGCCAGCTTCGATCGCCTGGCGCAGCCCTTGATAGATCGACGTCGCCTGCGGGAAATCTTCGTTGCGGTTGCCCGTGCCCTGCCACGAGATCGTCCAGCCGCCGGCCTGTTTCGGAATATTGTCGGCGCCGTCGCCGGTGACCAGCACCGAGCTTTTGGCACGCAGCGGCAGCAGGTTGTTTTCGTTCTTGAGCAGCACCAGGGATTTGCGCACCGCTTCGCGCGCAACGGCGCGATGCGCCGGTGCGGCGAGGTGATCGAACTTGCCCGCGTCGACCCGTTCCGACGGGCGGTCGCGATCGAACAGGCCGGCGACCTGTTTCACCGTGAGGACGCGGCGCACCGCGTCGTCGATCCGCGCCATCGGAATCTCGCCCGAGCGAACCTGAGCCAGCGTGTTCTCGTACAGACGTTTCCAGCTGTCCGGCGCCATCAGCATGTCGATGCCGGCATTGAACGCGGCGGCGCAGCTATAACGCGTGCAGCCCGGCACCTGGCTTTGTGCGTTCCAGTCGCCGACGACGAAGCCGTCGAAACCGAGCCGGCCTTTCAGCACGTCGGTGAGCAGCGCCTTGTTGGCCGTCATCTTGATGCCATGCCAGCTATTGTAGGACGCCATCACGGTCAGCGCGCCGGCCTTGATCGCGGGTGCGTAGCCGGCGCCGTGAATCTCGATCAGCTCCTGCTCGGTGACCTTGGCGTCGTCCTGGTCGCGGCCATTGCGCGTGCCGCCGTCGCCGATGAAATGTTTCGCGGTGGCAACGATATGGCCGTCGGCGAGAAAATCGCGCGTGTTCCTGCGACCCTGCAGCCCTTCGATGATCGCAGCGGCGTAGGCGCGAACCAGCGAAGGTTCTTCGCCATAGCCCTCGTAGCTGCGGCCCCAGCGTGTGTCGCGTACCACCGCGAGAGTCGGCGCGAAGGTCCAGTCGGCGCCGATCACTGCGACTTCGTCGGCGGTGACTTCACCGATGCGCCGCAGCAGGTCGGGGTCGCGCGCGGCGCCGAGCCCGATATTGTGCGGAAAGATCGTCGCGCCCGGGACGTTGTTGTTGCCATGCACCGCGTCGATTCCGAACAGCACCGGCACCGGCACGTGACCTGGACGGGTTTCGACCGACACACGATGGAATTCGTCGGCGACGGCGAGCCAGGCCAGCGCCGGCGCACGATCGTCGTCACCCGGGCCTGAATTGCCGCCCGCCAGAATCGATCCCAGCGGATAGGTGCGCAGATCCGCCGGCGTGATCGTCGAGATGTCGGCCTGGATCAGCTGGCCGACTTTCTCTTCCGTCGACATCGACGCCAGCAGCGTGTCGACCCGCGCGGCGATGGCGGGACTTGCGAGATTCTGACGCGGCTGCGCCGGCCATTTCTCCGCCGTGACCGCGACTCGCGACAAAGCGGGGACGGTGCAAAAACCAAGTAACGCGCCCGCGACGATTAGCGCGGAGCGCAAGCGCTTCGACGAATTCAAGCGAATCCCCGTCGTTCTTGTCGGTCCGACGGCAATGTGGACGGCGCACCGGGTCCAGGGAAGCCCCGTACCCGGCGTGCTCGTCGCCTGCTTAGAAGGTCTGGCCTTTATGGCCGGTCGCATACGAGCCGTAGACCATGATGTCGTTGGTCAGCTGCTGCTGCAGCGCCAGCTTGTAGGTGACGAAATTGTCGCTCGCGATCGGCAGCATACTGATGGCGAAATATGCCGGCATCATTCTGGAACAGCTCGGCAGCTACCAGCCGATCTTCGTCGTCGCCGCCTGCGCCTATCTGGTGGCGCTGGGCGTCGTGCATCTGATCGTCCCGAACTACGAAGCAGTTTCGTTGCAGGAAGCGCGAGCGTAGCCGCCGGCCACGCCCGCGCAGGTACGTCAGAGCACCTGTACGCCGCGGCGGCGTACGTAGATGAGGCTGAGACTGGCCACGAGCAGCAAAGCGAGGCTCGACGGCTCGGGCACGGATGCGGCGAGCTGTTCGAAAGCGATCTCTTGCAGCGTGATCGCCTGGGCCGAGGTGATGCCCAGCGCCAGGGCCGCGAATTCGCTGCCGCCCAATGTCCGTGGATCCAGTCCGGTGATGTCACCGAACATCATCAGCGCTTCGAGGTAATAGCCGAACACGCTGGCGTGATATCCCTCGGGCGCCCACAGATCGACCTGGCCCGGCGTGATCCCGTTATACGGATTGGGATCGGCAAAGCCGTTTTCAATCGCGCGGTTCCACGCTGCACCCGTCGTGATCACGTCGCCATTGATCAGCGGCGAGTTGGCCTTGGCAGCGCGATAGCCCGCTTCGACATCCTTCTCCATCGCGTCGATCGGCTGGCCGTACCAATGGCCGCTCGGCAGATAGGTCTGGTCCGCCCGTGACCACGTCGCGTCCAGATAGATCTTCACCGCCGGATTCTGCGCGTGCAGCGCGTCGGCCAGCAGCGCCGAATACTGGATCAGCGTAGCAGGATTGCCGGGATGGGCGCCGTCGAGCGTGCTGTAGCTTTGCAGCACGACCTTGTCCCAGGGCTGCGTAATCTGGGCCAGCTTGTTGTTGTAATGCCAGTCGAGACCGACGCCCGGATGGGTCTCGAGACTCACGTTGTAGCTGAGCCCCTTTTCCATCGTGAAGGCTTTGAACAGCGCCGGCACGCCGCCGATATTGCTGCCGTTCAGGTCGGTGACGGTGCCTGCACCGAACGGCATCACCAGATTCGGCCCACCCGCCGCGTCGCCATAGGTGAAGCTGTTTCCGACAAACAAAATCGAGGTCGCAGACGCAGGCGTACAATGCAGACCGAGCGCGCAGACAACGGCCGCCGTCGCGGCGAGACGCGTCGTCCTTCGATTCCATAATTCCATGCAGCATTTCCTCCCGTGATCTTTTTCGCGCCGGAAGCAAAGGCGATCACGCGCAGCGGCAGACGGTCAATTTGCAGTGTTGGCCGTGACCGTTGTGTGAAGGCGCTTTTGTCAAAGATCTCGACGGTCGTTTTGCCTTGTCGTGATCAGCGCAGGCTTTCCACAATGTATTGCGCGTAGCGAAAGTCGCGGATTGCCGCGATCTTTCCGTCCTTCCACGTCAGCAGCACGAGGTAGGTCACGGCGTCGGTATGGGGATCGCGCACCAGCAGCGCTGGCCGCCCGTCGGCGATGCCGGGTGCGAACTTCCAATCGCTGGAGCCGCTGTAGCGGGTGAAATTATCCGATTCATCTTTGCGGCCCGCGAAGCGCGCGCGGTTGACCAGATCGAGCTTCACGTCGTCGGCCAGCAACGCGCGCAGCGCATCGAAATCGCGCGCGTTGAACCGGTCGGCATAGTTGCGCAGCCGATCGCGCTCGGCCGCGTCGAGCATCGGAATCGTGTCGTCGGTGAAGGTCTGCAGGCGCGCGCGGCCGCGATGCAGCGCCGCCTTCACTGACGGCACGCTGACATTGATGATTTCCGCCGTTTCGGCGAGCGAATGGCCCAGCACGTCCATCAGCACCACGCTCGACCGTTGCGCGGGCGGCAGGTGCAGGAGCGCAGTGAGGCTCGCGGCCGTGGCGACGCGGGCGTCGGCTTGGCTGCCCGCATCGGCGAACTCGGTGAGATCGAGGTCGACATGCAAGTCCGCCTGCCGTTTGGACCGGCGCAGCGCGTCGAGCGACGCGTTATGCGCGATGCGCAGCAGCCAGCTCTCCGGGCGTTCGATCCTCCCTGCGGTCGGGAAGGCCTCGGCCGCTTTGGCCAGCGCCTCCTGCACCACGTCCTCGCCGTCGATCGCGGAGCCGACCATGCGTGCGCAATAGCGGTGCAGGCGCGGACGCAGCTCGGCCAGCAGCGCGGAGAAATCGTCTTGTGTCAGGTCGGTCATGCAGGCTCCCGCCCTTATGGACGTTCGGATCGGGCAAAAGGATTCGGTGGCACAAAAAAATTTATCGACCGAATCCTTTGCGCGTCCAGTCGCGTCCTTTTGGGTACCGAACCCAAGGAGTGAAATCATGCAAGGCGCGAGACCGACGACCGGAGCCAGGATGCATACCGAGACCGTCGAACTGCTGGGCATTCCCCAAAGCAATTTCGTTCGCGCCGTTCGCATGTATTGCGAGGAGAAAAACATCCGGTATGAACTCACGCCGCTGCGGCCCCATGCACCCGAAGTGCTAGCGATTCATCCGCTCGGCAAAGTGCCGGCGATGCGGCACGGCGACGTGACGCTCTGCGAGTCCAAAGCGATCGTCGCCTACCTTGAAGCTGTGTTTCCCGAGCCGCCGCTTCTGCCGCGCGACCTGCGCGCGGCGGCATTGTGCGAACAATGGATCTCGATGGTGAACACCTCCATCGATCGCACCATGGTGCGCGACTATGCACTTGGCTACCTGTTCCCCAAGGGTGAAAGCGGCGGCCAACCTGATCGCGCCGCCATCGACGCGGCGGTGCCGGTGCTGCAGGCGCAGGTCGCGGTGCTCGAGCGCGCGGTTGCAGCGACCGGCCATCTGGTCGGCGACAGCCTGACCTATGCCGACATCGTTCTCCTGCCCATCATCGACACCGTGCGCAATTTCCCGGAAGCCCGGGCAGCTATCGACGCGGCCCCGGCACTGACGGCGTATTTCGAACGGCATGCGGCGCGGCCCAGCTTCCGGAAGGCGACGCCCCCCTCCCAAGCCAAGGAATGAGATCATGCAACGAGTGACATTGGTGCGCTATACGGCAAAGCCCGAACGCGCCGACGAGAACGAGGCGCTGTCGCGCGCCGTGTTCGATGAATTGCGCAAAACCGCGCCCGCGAACGTGACCTACGCGCTGTTCCGCAACGGAGCTGAGTTCCTGCATCTGTTCGTCAATGCCGAAACCGCGGACGCCGCCGTGCTGACCGAGCTTCCGAGCTTCAAGGCTTTTGGCCAAGACCACAGCACCCGCTGCGTGACGCCGGCCGAGCCGGTTCGGTACGAGATGCAGCTGCTGGATTCGTACGGGCTGAACTCGAACGCCGGCACGTAAACGATCTGATTTGGCGCGTTTTCCCTCCGCGAAGATTTCACCACAGAGATCACAGAGAAACAGAGAACACAGAGGTATCGGTCGCGAGGCGCGACGCGCGTCGATCTCGATTGATCTCCTGACGCGCGCTTTGCGTGCGTCGATCAAGACATGCTTGGTCAGCGTGATCGGTCGTTGCAGCCCCTCGGTGTTCTCCGCGTTCTCTGTGTTCTCTGTGATAAAATCTTCGATCTCTGACGAAGAGAATTCTCCGCAGAACCGCACTGCATTTTTCAACACGCCGATCAGACGACCTGGCCGGCGCACCAGCCTGACGACCAGGCCCACTGGAAGTTGTAGCCGCCGAGCCAGCCGGTGACGTCGACGACTTCGCCGATGAAATAGAGACCGGGAACCGACTTCGCCGCCATCGTCCTGGAGTCGAGCGCATGCGTGTCGACGCCGCCCAGCGTCACCTCGGCGGTACGATAGCCTTCGCTGCCCTGCGGCTTCACGCGCCAGCGATTCACCGCGGCATCGACGCGGCGCAGCAGCTGATCCGGGGCGTCGGCAAGATTGCCGGTTGCGCCCTCGTCTTCAGCGATGCGCTGCGCCAGTCGCTTGGGCAGGATCGTGGCGAGCGCGGTCGGCAAGGCCTGACGGCCATTCTCGCTGCGCGCAGTGCGCAGCATCTCGAACATATCCAGACCCGGCGCCAGCGCGATTTCGATCTCGCCGCCTTCGCGCCAGTAGGACGAGATTTGCAGGATCGCGGGCCCGCTCAAGCCGCGATGGGTGAACAGCATGGCTTCCTTGAACTGGACCTTGCCGTTGCGCACGGTGGCATCGACCGCGACACCGGCCAGCGGCAGCAGCTTTTCGAGCGTCGCCGGGTCGAAGGTCAGGGGCACCAGCGCCGCGCGTGTTTCCGTCACCGGAACGTCGAAACGCTGCGCCACCTCATAGCCAAAGCCGGTCGCACCCATTTTCGGAATCGACTTGCCGCCGGTGGCGATCACCAGGGACGCGCAGCGCACATCGTCGCCGCGCGACAAGCTCAGTTCAAATCCGCCGGCAACCTTGCGCAGGTCGGTGACGCCGGTCGCCAGCCGCAGCTCGACATCGGCGGCGCGCATCTCGGTCAACAGCATGTCGATGATCTGCCTGGCCGACCCGTCGCAGAAAAGCTGTCCCAGCGTCTTTTCGTGATGGGCGATGCCGTAGCGTTCGACTAGGGCGATGAAATCGCGCTGCGTATAGCGGCTCAGCGCCGAACGGCAGAAATGCGGATTGTCCGAGATGAAATTCTGCGGCCCGGCGTGGAGATTGGTGAAGTTGCAGCGCCCGCCGCCCGAGATGCGAATCTTCTCGCCGGGTGCGGCGGCATGTTCGAGCAGCAGCACCGACCGGCCGCGCTTGCCCGCCTCCGCCGCGCACATCATGCCGGCGGCGCCGGCACCGACGACGATGACGTCGAACGACTTCACGCTGGCGACGATCAGCCCAGGCGCTGCCGATAGAGCACGCTGGCTGCGGCGAGATCCTGCACGATATGGCCGATCGACTTGTACAGCGTGACCTCTGCCGGCGAGCGGCGGCCGCCGTTTGCCTGCAGCACTTCGCCGATCTCGCCCGCGATATGATCGTCGTCGACCAGCCCCTGCGCCTTGGCCTGCTGGAATTCCGATGCTTGCGCCGTCGCGGCGCGGCTTTCGACGAAGAAGCGCGCGCGCTGGACCAGCGGCATGTCGATCTCGACCGGCCCCAGCCCGCTCGATCCCACGACATTGATATGCGTGCCGTCGCGCACCCAGTCGTTGAACAGGATCGGCTCGCGCGCGCCGGTGACGGTGCAGATGATGTCGGCCGCCTCAGCCGCCGCCTTGCCGTCATTGGTCGCGGTTACCGGGAGGCCGATTGCGGCCTGGGCTTGGGCCGCGAACGTCTCGGCGCTGGCCAGCGAACGGCCCCACACGACGACGCGCGCGAGATCGCGCACGCAGGCAATCGCCTCGATGTGCGAGCGCGCCTGCACGCCGCTGCCGAACACGGTCAGCACCGCGGCGTCCTTGCGCGCCAACGCGTCGGTGGCGACGGCGCTGGCGGCGGCGGTCCGGATGCGCGTGATCTGTTCGGCGTCGGCGAGGCAGACGGGAAAGCCCGTATCGCCCTCGAACAGCAACACGAAGCCGCGATGCGCGCTGCGGGTCGGCCGGTCCTTGTCGTGAAAGACGCTCAGGATCTTGGCGCCGAAAAAATCGTCGAGGCCGAGCGCCCCGGGCATGACGCCGAACGCCTTGTGATCGCCGACCGGAATGATCGTGCGCAGCACCTGCCGCGTGCGCCCTTGCGACAAGGCGATCATCGCGTCGCGCACCGCCGCGATACAGTCGCGGTAGGAAAGGCTCGCGGACACCTCGTCGCCGTCGATCACCATCGGTGCAGGTGCGTTCATCATCATCCCTCGAGCAAGGTCCGGCCGTGCGGCACGGTCGTAGCCCGATGGTGGCGGAAGGTCCATCTTTCGCCGGAGTCGCCCGACCGAAACAGCCGCCGAAGGCCGGCGCGCGGCGCAAACCGGTCCCCACGAAGGACCAAAAACGCAATTTTCCCAGCCGTGTGAATGGTTGCTTCGGTGCTCCCGTCGCGCGGATGATCGTGTCTGCGTTCGGTCGCACACCAATCGTCAATTCCCATACAGGCTTGCACAAATCTCGTTGCGACGGGGCTCGCGCGCCACGAGGGAGACTTCCGGCGGCGCCGGTTACTTGCTGAAACACGAGGGAGAACGGAATGCTGCGTGCTTTTGAGGCAGGCGTGAAGCCTGTCGCCGTTGCGATGTTGTTGCTGCTGTCGACGAGCGCCGTCGACGCGATCGCGCAGACGCGATCGCCCGGCTTCACCGTCGAGCAGCTGCTGAGCTCGCCGTTTCCCTCCGACCTGATCGCCGCGCCCAAGGGCGGACTGGTCGCCTGGCTCTATGAAGACCATGGCGCCCGCAACATCTGGGTGGCGGAGATCGGTGCGGGCAAGGACGTCAAAGCGCGCAAGGTCACGTCTTATACCGGCGATGACGGCACCGATCTCGGCGAACTCACCTGGGATCCGAGCGGACGCACCATCTTCTTCAGCCGTGGCGGGTCGCTCGAGGGCGGCGGCCCGGTGAACATCATGAGCTCGCCGCAAGGCGCGCCGCCGCAGCTGATCTGGGCCGTATCCGTCGATGGCGGCGAGCCGCGCAAGATCGGCGAAGGACATACGCCGACCGTGTCGCCCAAAGGCGATGTCGTCGCGTACATCAACAACAACCAGATCTGGACCGCACCCGTCGCGGGCGATCAGCCGCCGGCGCAGCTCATCAAGGATCGCGGGCGAGACGGCATGCTTGCCTGGTCGCCCGATGGAAGCCGTTTGGCGTTCGTCAGCAACCGCGGCGATCACGGCCTGATCGGCGTCTACGACACCGCCAAGAAATCGATCGCGTGGCCGAGCCCGAGCGTCGATCAGGATCGCGCGCCGAGCTGGTCGCAAGACGGCAATCGCCTCGCCTTCCTGCGCGTTCCGACCAGCGAAGGCCGCTATTTCACCACGCGGCGCGAAGGAGCGCCGTGGTCGATCCATGTCGCCGACCTCGGCAAGGGCGAGACGAAGCAGATCTGGTCGGCCAAGCGCGGCCGCGGCAGCGTGTTCCAGGACACGATTGCGCGAAAGACGCTGCTCTGGACCGCGGGCGATCGCATCGTCTTCCCTTGGGAGGAGTCGAACTGGCTCAATCTCTATTCGGTGCCCGCGGCAGGCGGCACCGCGCAGGCGCTGACGCCGGGCGCGTTCGAAGTCTTCAACCTGTCGCTCAGCCCCGACGCGTCGAAGATCATTTATTCGTCGAACCAGAACGACACCGACCGTCTGCATCTCTGGGAAGTGTCGGTGAGCGGCGGCGCGCCGCGCCAGGTCACGAGCGGCACGGCGATCGACGATTATCCGATCTATAGCAGCGAAGGGCGCATCGTGTCGTTGCACGGCGACGCGCAGAATCCGCTGCGACCGGCGTTGATCGACGGCAACAGCGCGAGCGATCTCGTCGCCAACGCGGTCCCGGCCGATTTCCCCGCATCGAAGCTGGTGCAGCCGCAAGGCGTCGTCTTCCCCGCCGCCGACGGCATGCCGATTCACGGCCAGCTGTTCGTGCCCGCCGAGGGCGCTGCGAATGCGAAGGGCCCGGCGATCCTGTTCTTCCATGGCGGACCAAGCCGCGAAATGTTCCTCGGCTGGCATCCGATGGATGCCTATTCGCACATGTACGCGATGAACCAGTGGCTGGCGGCCAAGGGCTACGTGGTGCTGTCGGTGAATTACCGCAGCGGCATCGGCTACGGGATGGAGTTCCGCGAAGCGCTGGCCAAAGGGCCGACCGGCGCGAGCGAGCACAAGGATCTTCTCGGCGCGGTGAATTTCCTGCGCGCACGCACCGACATCGATCCCAAGCGCATCGGCATCTGGGGTATTTCCTATGGCGGCGTCATGACCGCGATGGGTCTGGCGCGAAATTCCGATCTGCTGGCGGCCGGCGTCGACGGCGCGGGCGTGCATAATTGGAAGTCGTTCCTGCCCTATCTCACCGCGCCGGGCACCGCGCCCGAGCCGGCGAAACTCGCCTACGACTCGTCGGCGATGGCGTCGGTCGAGAAGTGGAAATCGCCGGTGCTGTTCATCCACGGCGATGACGACCGCAACGTGGCCTTTTCGCAGACGCCGGAAATGATCGCCGCGTTGCGCCAGAAGGCGCCCAACGTCGAGATCGAGCAGATCATCATCCCGAACGAGATCCACAATTTCCTGCGGCACGATTCGTGGGTGATGTTCACCAAGGCGATGGACGATTTCTTCGGCCGCAAGCTTGGTGAAGCGGCCAAGAAGGAAGCTGCCAAGAAGTAAGACCTTCTTCGTCATCCCCGCGCACGCGGGGATGACGGCCGCCGCGGGAAGCGCTCTACGAAGCGAGTTGCGCTGCCTGGCCGATCACGGTCGGCAGCACCAGGGTCGCGACCAGGCCGGGATGATTGTCGGCGAGATCGACGTACCCGCCGTGGAGCCGGGCCGCTGCGGCCACGACGCTGAGACCCAATCCGAACCCGGCGACGCCGCGGCTGGAGTCGCCGCGATAGAACCGCTCGGTCGCGCGTGCTTTCTCTTCGTCCGGCATGCCGGGGCCGTCGTCGGCGACGGCGATCGCGATGTCGCCCTCGGGACGGCGTTCGAGGCGCACCTCGACCTTGCCTTGCGGCGGCGCGTATTTGATCGCGTTGTCGACCAGATTGCCGACCGCCTGGGCCAGCAGGCCCGGATCACCGTTGATGACGAGTTCGGCCGGCGCCTCGGACGTGAGTTGGATCCCTTTCGCTTCGGCGGCGGGGCGGTAGAGATCGACGACATCCGCGACCAGATCGGCGAGGTCGACGCGCCGGAATCCCGAGCGCCGCACGCCGGAGTCGATTTCCGCGAGCCGCAGCAGCGCATTCGACATGGCGATCAGCCGATCGAGATCCTCGACCGCGCTTTCGATCTCGGCAAAGACCTCCGCGGGCGGCGGCTGGCTGCGCAACAGATCCTCGAGCCGTGCGCGCACTTCGGCAAGCGGCGTCCGGAGATCGTGGGCCACCGCGTTGGAGACGTTGCGCACGCCTTCGATCAGATGCTGGATCTGGTCGAGCATGTGATTGATCGTGCGCGCGAGCTGGTCGAACTCGTCGCTGGAGGCGCGTTCGGGCACGCGCTGCGTCAGGTCGCCCTGCACGATCGCGGCGGTGGTGCGGCGCATCGCTTCGAGACGCGCCAGCAAGGCCCGCCGCGCGAACAACCCGCCCAGCGCCGCGATCACCAGCGCAGCGGCCGTGGCCCAGGCCAGCCCGTTGACGATCAGCGCCCGGACCTGAACCCTGTCCTGGACGTCGCGGCCGACCAGCAATTGATAGCCGCCGGGCAGCTCGACATTGAGCAGGCGGGTGGCGCGCGTCTGGCCGTCGCGCTGCATCTCGGCCTGATACCAGCCCGGCTCGTGCCCGATCTCGAACGGCCACGCGGTCAGGTTGCCGGCCAACTTCTGGCGGTACGGATCGACCAGCAGATAGATCGCGTTCTTGTCGCCGTGTGCGCCGGTGCGATCGCGGATGGCCGCCACCGCGCCGAGCAGGCCGAAATCGCGCAGCCGGTCCGCGATCGCGCGCGTGTCGGTCAGGATCACCGCGTCGATCTCGCGGTCGAGATAGGCGGCGGTGCGCCACCACAGCAGGCCGACGAGCAGCAGCGACGCAACGATGAAGAGCCCGGCAAAGCCGAAGGCGAGCCGCACCGACGTCGAGCGCAGCAGCTTAATCATTGGCGCTCAGCCGGTAGCCGGCGCCGCGCACGGTCTTGAGCAGCGCCCGGTCGAATCCCGCATCGATCTTGTGGCGCAAATTGCTGATATGCGTGTCGATGACGTTGGTCTGCGGATCGAAATGATAGTCCCACACACCTTCGAGCAGCATGGTCCGGGTTACGACTTGGCCGCTGTGGCGCATCATGAATTCCAGCAACTGGAATTCACGGGCGGTCAATTCGATCTTCTTGCCGTTCCGTACCACCCGGCGTGTCATCCGGTCGAGTTCGAGATCCGCCAGCTTCAATTTGGTATTCGCTTCGGCATTGCCTGAATCGCCGCGGCGGGCGAGCGCATCGATCCGGGCCAGGAGTTCCGACATGTGATAAGGCTTGGTGAGATAGTCATCGCCGCCGGCGCGCAGGCCCGTGATGCGATCGTCGACGTCGCCCAAGGCGCTCAATATCAAAACCGGCATTTTGCGGCCCGTAGCCCGCAGCGATTGCACCAACGCGAGTCCATCCAGTTTTGGCAGCATGCGATCGACGATGGCCAAGTCCACGGCGATCGAGGATGCCATTTGCAGCCCTTCGAGGCCATTCGCAGCCACATCTACGGCGTGACCCACCTCACGCAGCGCCTTTGCCAGATAATCGCGCGCAACTTCATCATCTTCAACAATCAAGATGTGCATACGTCTATATCTTACAGGCGTTGGACCCTTGTTTGTCGGCGCGATAAACTCGACGATTGGCCGCCCGGTCGGCCCGCGGGATATATCGAGAACTTACGAACCCATGATGCCCGAGACCCGCTCCCAATTGAATTCCCCGGCCATCGGACGTGCAGTCCGGGCGGCCGGGCGCAGCCGGGCATCCGAGACGCGTGCCGAGCTGGAACGCATGACCAGCCGTTGATGATCGTGACCCGCATGGCCGGCCGCCGCCCGAGCTGGCTCGCTGCCGCGGTCTTGGTACTGCCGTGGGTATCGGCAGCCGAGGCGAAACAAGAGCCATTGTTGGAGTTCGGCTTGGGCATCGGCGCGATTGCCTTCGAGGACTATCGCGGTTCCAACACTACCCATGCTTATCCGCTGCCTATTCCGTATCTTCTATACAATGGCAAGTTTCTGAAGGCCGATCGCGAGGGCGTGCGCGGCACACTATTCGATCAGGATTGGATCGAACTGAATCTGAGCGGTAACGCGACCACGCCGGTCCGCAATGATCGTGAGCGTAGCGGAATGCCGGATCTGAAATCCACCCTGGAATTAGGGCCCTCTCTCGACCTCCATTTGCTGCATAGCGCCGACTCGCACGTCAAGTTCGATTTGCGGCTGCCCGTGCGGGTAGGCGTAACGGTCGAATCGGCGCCGGGTTTCATCGGCTGGACTTTCACCCCGCGCTTCGCCCTGGACCTCGCCGATCCCTGGGGCTACGCTGGCTGGAATGCCGGCATCTTGGCCGGTCCTCTGTTCGCGGACCGCCGCTACCACGATTACTTCTATACGGTCGCACCGCAGTATGCGACGGCGTCTCGGCCCGCCTATCGAGCAAACGGCGGATATGCGGGCGCCCAGATCATCACCGCGCTATCCAAGCGGTTTCCTCGATATTGGGTGGGCGCCTACGTCCGGGCGGACACCTTGTCGGGTGCAGTCTTCGCCGGCAGTCCGCTGGTGCAGCGTAACAGCTACTGGTCGGCCGGATTCGGGATTGCATGGATGATTCACACCTCTTCTCAGATGGTCGAAATCTCTCGCTGAGTCTCGCCATGCCCCGCTCTCTCCGAACGCTGTATGAATATTTCGCGCTGTATTCGTCGCTCATGCTGCTCGCGATCATTTGCCTGACCTGGTCGGTGTTTGCGCTGCCGTTGTACTTCCTCCTGCCCCGCGATCTCGGCACCGCCGTTGGCCGACGCGGCATCATGAGGGGCTTCCGCATCTATGCCTGGTCCTTGTCGGCCAGCGGAGCCTATCGTTTGGATCTGAGCGACGTCGACTTGCTCAAAGGCGGTCCGCCGGTGATTCTGGCACCCAATCATCCTTCGCTGATCGACGCACTGCTGATTCTGACTCGGCATCCGAACATCGTCTGCGTGATGAAGGCGGAGCTGATGAGGAACGTGTTCCTAGGGGCGGGCTCGCGTCTGGCGCGCTACGTGCGGAACGAATCATCGAGGCAAATGGTGAAGGAATCGGTCGCACACCTGCTGCACGGTGGCGTGCTGCTGCTGTTTCCCGAGGGTACGCGCACCACGCGGTCACCGATCAACCCGTTGGTCGGCAGCGTCGGACTGATCGCCAAACATTCCGGCGTGCCGATTCAAACCCTCATCATCGAAACCGATTCGCCTTTTCTGAGCAAAGGCTGGCCTTTGTTCAAAAGACCCAGGTTGCCCATCACGTATCGGGTGCGCCTGGGCAAGAGATTTGCACCCCCGACCGACGTGACCAGCTTTACCGCAGAACTCGATGCCTATTACCGCAGTGAACTCGCGGGAGCGCCGCAATCGACGTGGCTGAAGGGTCCTTGAACCATGGGGGAGGTGTCCACGACCCATCTGGTGCTCATCCCCAGCTACAACCCCGGACCCCGGGTCTTCGAAACCGTGCGCGCCGCCCTCCGCCACTGGTCGCCCGTTTGGGTGGTGGTCGACGGCAGCACCGACGGATCTGACCTGCAACTGCAGCGCATGGCGGCGACACAACCTGGTTTGCGTGTGCTGGTCATGCCCGAAAACCAGGGGAAAGGCGCTGCGGTACTGCACGGGATTCGCGAGGCCATGCGCGCCGGTTTTACCCACGCGCTCACCATGGATTCGGACGGACAACATCCGGCCGACAGAATATCGGCATTCATGCACGCGTCGCTGGCTGCACCGCGAGTGGCGGTTCTGGGCCTTCCGATTTTCGATACCAGCGCCCCCCTGTTGAGGGTGAAAGGCCGAAAAATATCCAATTGGTGGGCCAATCTCGAAACGTTGTGGGCCGGAATCGGCGACTCTTTATACGGCTTCCGAGTCTATCCAATGGCAGATCTTGACCGAGTGATGGGCGGCCAACGCTGGATGCGCCGTTTCGACTTCGACGTCGAAGCGGCGGTGCGCTTGTGTTGGCGCGGGGTGCGGCCGCTGAATCTGCCGGCGCCGGTTCGTTATTTCGGCCCGGGAGAGGGTGGTGTATCGCACTTCCATTACTGGCGCGACAATGCCCTGCTGACTTGGATGCATTTTCGGCTGTTTTTCGGCTTCGTGTTGCGGCTGCCGTTGTTGGCGGCGCGGCGGGTGCGAGACTTCCGAAGGACCTAACGAGGTGGCACGCCGCTAGGGATCCGCTTTACGGGCGCCATACTCGGAAAATATTCCCAGCGATACCGTGCGCCGTACGTCGACGAATCCCGCATCAGCGATCGCCGCCATGATGAAGCTGGGACTTGCGCAGGCTTCGATGGTATCCCAGTAGTAGCGCATCAGCTCCGGCGCGTCGCGGTGACGGGCGATGCAGCGCGCCACGACCGGTACGACGCCGCGCATATAGGCCTTGAGGACGGCTCGACGCGCCCGCCCGGCGGGGGCTGTGATCTCCAAGATACAGAGCCGACCGCCCGGCGCCAGAACCCGCATGAATTCCCGAAAGACCACCGACAAATCGGCGACATGTCGAAGGGCATATCCCATGGAGATGAAATCCGCGGCGCCGGCGGACAGCGGCAGCGCCTCGGCCCTGCCCAACAACAACTTGACCCCAACCGGTACCACGGCGCTCTCCAGCATTCCCGCGCTGGGATCCACCCCGGTGACATGGCCGGACGTACCGACCAAACAGGCTGCCTCACGGGCCAGCAGACCCGTCCCAACCCCCACATCCAGTATCCGCATGCCCGGCATCAATCCCCCCCTCAGCAGGGCCTTGCGGCGATACCAAGAGCCCGAACCCCATGCCATGACACGCTCGACCCGGTCGTAATCGCCGGCCGTCCGGTCGAACAGGTGGCGCAACCACTCGCCCCTGTCCGCTTCGTGGGCGTAATAGTTCTTCAGCGGTGGATGAGGAGCGCGCATGAGCGTGATCGGTATACCTCGTTCAGCCGTGGGTTGCCGCTCAGGCGGACACCTATATAATGCGGGCAAACCGGCATACCGATGCCGACTACTCTAGAACTTAATCGAAGCTCAGCCTATGTCCGACAAAGCGTCGCTCCTGCAACAGCCGGCGCCACTGGCCGATGTGGGTCTACGCCTGGAAATCGCCACTCTGTTCGTCCAGGCCCTGAATCTGGAAGTCACTCCCCAGGAAATCGACCCGGACGCACCTCTGTACGGTGCGGGTCTCGGCTTGGACTCCATCGATATTCTGGAGGTGGCTCTATTGGTCTCCAAGCAATACGGCATCCAACTTCGCGCGGATAGCCAGGACAATCAACAGATCTTTCGATCCTTGCGGCACTTGACTGAGTATATTGCGGCACAGAGAACCAAGTGAGCGCGCACTGGAGGAGTAGGCTGCAGTGCGCTGCGGCCTGCGTATTGATCGCGGCCTATGCGGGGCTCTCGCATTACTGTAATTCGGCGCTCGGCCCCGGCGATTGGGGGGCGGCCCTTGCCTTGGGTCCCCTCGTCGCACTCACATTGACCTTGGCCTGGCGTTGGGCGGCCCCGCCGCTAGCGCTGCTTCTGTCGGCTGGGCTTGCGGCACTGATCTATGGCCTCTGGCCGCTGCTCGAGCGACACTTTGCGTTGTTCTGGCTCGTCCAGGAAAGCACCGTTTATGGTGTGCTCGGCCTGACCTTCGGTCGGTCGCTCCTGTCCAACCGGATCGCGGTGTGCACGCAGCTGGCCGATAAGGTCCACGGCCCCTTGTCGGCGGGAGAAGTGGCGTATACGAGACGAGTGACCGCGGCATGGGCGGCATTTTTCTTCGGCGTGGTCACCGTCTCGCTGCTGCTGTTCATATTTGCGCCCTTGCGGATCTGGTCGATCTACATCAATTTCTGCGTACTGCCCCTGGTAGCCGCCATGTTCGTCGCCGAATACCTGATCCGGCGTCGTATTTTGCCCCAGGTGCGGCGCGCCGGGCTGCTGGCCACGGTGCGAGTCTATTTCGCGACTTCCCAACAATCGTGAGCATGGAGGCGATCCCGCTGCTAGCGCATGAATCGCCCTCTGCGGTCGTAGCCTACCGTGGAGGTCTTGCGATTGACGCGCGGCAGTTCATCGCCGACGCGGTGCGGCTGGGGGACCGCCTGCCGGCCGGCGCGCACGTTCTGAACGTGTGCTCCGACCGCTATCGATTTACGGTAGGACTCGCAGCTTGCCTCCTGACCGGACGCGTGAGTTTGCTGCCGTCGACCCATACGCCCGCGGTGATTCGCCAACTCGCGCAATTCGCTCCGGATGCCTTTTGCTTGACGGATGAACCATCCTGCACGATCGACTTGCCCAAATTTCATTTTCCGCAATTTCCGCAAGAACGCGGGCCAACCTGGCAAATCCCGCGAATCGCCGCTACGCAGTTGGCGGCGATCGTGTTCACTTCGGGTTCCACGGGCATGCCTTTGCCGTATAAGAAGACCTGGGGAAAGCTGGCGCGCTGCGTACTCGATGGCGCTCCGCGCCTGGGCCTGCTGGATGGCAGGAGGCATACTCTGATCGGTACCGTTCCGTCGCAACACATGTATGGGTTCGAATCGACCGTATTGCTGGGGCTGATGAGCGGCAACGCGTTCGGCGCGGAGCGCCCGTTTTACCCTGCGGATATCTGTGCCGCCCTGGCAGCTGCGCCGCACCCCCGGGCATTGATCTCGACGCCCGTTCACTTGCGAACTCTTCTAGCTGCCGGGGTCGATCTGCCGGCGGTCGAACTCATCGTGTCGGCCACGGCCCCCTTGGCTGCCGACTTGGCGCGCGAGGTGGAAACGAGATTTGGAGCCCGCTTGATCGAGATCTACGGATCGACCGAGACGGGCCAGATCGCCACCCGCCGCACCGCCGACACTGCGACATGGCACCTTTGGCCCAATGTCCGCCTTACCGCGACCGATGATCGAGTCTTCGCTCATGGTGGGCACGTCGAGCAAGAGACCCTGATGTGCGACATCATCGATATCGTGAACGACGAGGAGTTCCTGTTGCAGGGACGGACGGCCGATTTGGTCAACGTTGCCGGCAAGCGCAGCTCCTTCGCCTACTTGAACACCCAACTCAATGCCATACCGGGCGTGATCGACGGCGCCTTCTTTTTGCCCGACGCCGATCGGCTCAGTGGCACGGGTGTCGTCCGGCTGGCAGCCGTCGTTGTCGCGCCAACCTTGAATTCCGCCCAGTTGACCGAAGAATTGCGGCAGCGGATCGATGCGGTGTTTCTGCCGCGTCCGCTACTGCTCGTCGACCGGTTGCCGCGCAATGCCACCGGCAAACTGCCGCATCATGCGCTGCAGTCCCTCGCGGAGCGGTACCTGCGGGGCGCCCCATGACGGGATGCGAGCCGGTGGAGGAATGGCACGGCGAATTGTGCGTGGCCGAAGACCATGCATCGTTCGCCGGCCACTTCCCCGGATTCCCGATTCTCCCCGGCGCCGTGCTGCTCGACGCTGCGCTGGCCGAAATCGTGTGCCGCCGCGGCATCGATTGGAGTCGGTGGCGGATCGCGTCCGCGAAATTTCTCGCGACGGTGCGGCCCGGTGCCCGGCTGAGCCTGCACCATGCAATGACGAACGGCGAAACCATCCGTTTCGTGATTCACGGGGCCGGCGGCAGGGTCGCGTCCGGTGTTCTATCGGCTGTCGGAACGAGAGAAGAGGACCGCGGCCGTGGCGCTTGACCGGACGACCTTGGCGGCGACACCTCGGAAAAGCGCAGAATGGATCGCTAACCGCGAACGTGGCAGCACCGGTCTCTTGCGGTTCATGGCTTTCATATCGCTGCGTTTGGGTAGACGAGTGAGCCGCGCTGCGCTCTATGGCATCGCAGCATATTTCTTTCTGTTCGCACCGGCAGCCCGCCGTCAGTCCCGCCGATATCTACGTCGCGCATTGGGCCGTGCACCGAGCGCACGGGATCGCTTTCGCCACGTCTTGAATTTTGCAACCACGATCCACGATCGCGTTTACCTCATCAACGAGCAGTACGACGCATTCAGGATAACCATCGAGGGCGAATCTCTCATGCGTGCGCATGCGGATCGTGGTCAAGGCGCATTCCTCATGGGCGCGCACATGGGTAGTTTCGAGGTCATCGGCAGCATCGGACGGCGCCAGGCGGGCCTGCAAGTTGCCATGGCGATGTACGAGGACAATGCCCGCAAAATAAACGCCATTCTCGCCGCCATCAATCCCAACGCGAAGCCGGACATCATCTCATTGGGTCACATCAACGCAATGTTGCGCATTGCGGAACGCCTCGACCGCGGCGCGTTCGTCGGCATGTTGGGCGACCGAACCCTGGGTGACGAGCGGGTGCACGAGGTAACCATATTGGGCGAGCGGGCCTATCTTCCCTCCGGACCGATGCGTGCTGCCGCCATTCTGCGGCGCCCGGTCATTTTCATGGTCGGACTGTATTGCGGCGGTAATCACTATCACGTGGTATTCGAGCCCATTGCCGATTTTTCGGCCGTCACACCCAAGTCCCGCGATTTCGCGGTGCGGGCCGCCGTTCAGCGCTACGCCACGTTGCTCGACGAATATTGCCGCCGCTATCCTTACAATTGGTTCAATTTCTTCGATTTCTGGCGTACGCCTGCCGCCAGGCCGCGCAGGCCGGCATGACGCGGCGCGCCGTCGGCAGTCTTCTGTTTTTTCTGGGGAGCGCCGCGGCGCATGGCGCTCCCGGCGATCTCGATGAAATCATGCATTCGCTGGCAGCGCGCCGCCATGGCGAAGTGAGTTTCGTCGAGCAACGGTTCTTGTCGGTGCTGAAGCGACCCGTGGAATCCTCCGGCGAATTGATCTATGACGCGCCTCGCCATCTGGAAAAGCGCACGCTCGAACCGCGTCCGGAAAGCTTGGTGGTCGATGGTGCCGTGGTGACCGTGCAACGCGGCGGCCGGAGCCGCGTGCTCGAATTGAAGAGCTATCCGCAAGTCGCGCCGTTCGTGGAATGCATGCGCGCGACTCTGGCCGGCGATCGAGCCGCGCTCGAGAGCGTCTTTCGGCTCGAGTTTGCAGGAACGCCGATGCGCTGGACCCTGGTTCTGGTTCCAATCGATGCCCAAGTCGCCAAGACCGTGTCTCGGGTGCAGATCGATGGATCCAGAGGCGACTTGCTCAAGGTGGAGATTAGTCAGCCCAACGGCGACCGCTCGCTGATGACATTGCGCTCTCATCCGGCGCCATGAGTGCGCGCCGTGCGCGGATCGTCGCGCTGTGGTTGAGTGCCGTTGCAGCAAGCGCTTGGGTGGTTACCCGCGCCCACTACATCACCGATCTCTCGGCTTTCCTTCCGGCCAAGCCCACCCCACAGCAACAGCTGCTGGTGGATCAGCTACGAGATGGACCGGCGTCGCGCCTGATGCTGATCGCGCTGGAGGATGGCGACGCCGAGACCCGTGCGCAGGTTTCCATGGCCATGGCGCGTCTCCTGCGGAACGATTCTAGATTCTCCAGT
>JAQGIE010000237.1 GCA_028291365.1 Rhodospirillales bacterium | reverse complement strand
CACCACCAAGACACCAAGGACACCAAGTTTCACCAAGAGTCGCAGCCATGTGATCGTGGTCGCGTCGCTGGGATCACGATGATTTTCTGACGCGCGCTTGGCGCGCGTCGATCATACGAATTCCGGCAGGTCGATGGTGGGAGCACGGACCCCTTGGTGCTTCTTGGTGTCCTTGGTGTCTTGGTGGTTCTTCAGGGCCTTGTGCGTTTGCGAGGAAGCCCGCAGCTGCCAGCGGCTCCCAATTGAGTCCGGGACCCTAGCGCCCAAGCGCTCGTTGCCATTTCGCTGCCCAATCCTCGACGGCAATGCAGCTGATCAAGGCGTTCAGGTCGGGCTGCGACGGAACGCGCTCGAAGGCGACCACTGCTTTGGTCCGCACGGGATCGAGAAGGCCACGCTGCGCCAGCACGCCACGCTCGATCTTGCTGCGGATGAAGCGGGTATTGCGCGGACTCAGAAGCGAGTCGACAACGTCGGCGGCTGCCGATCCCTTGCCGCGGCGGGTGCGAATGGCTTCCGGCAGCAGATCGGCAAATGCATGCCGCTGGAGCGAGCGGCGAATGCCGCCCTGATTGTGGATGTAGACCGGTACGCGAAAGCACGTCTCCATCAGCGGCTGCGACGCATACAAGTCGATGACCGGCCGGTCGGCGATTTTTTCGAACGGGTTGGCCGCCAGCGACATCGCGACCGACAGAACGTGGCCCGCCTTGGCAGGGGCGCGGCAGTCCTGGGCGATTGGATGCTCGTTTTCTGCCGGCCGCCCCTTGAGGTCATCAGCGAAGAAGGTCGGCGCAGCCAGAGCGTAGGTCGAACGTCGTCCGTCCTCGGAGGAGACGGCCGTACGAAGCACGGTCGCGATCGACTTGCCGGTGATCTCGGCGACATCGCGTGCGACTTGCAGCAGCCGGAACGGAATCCGGCGGTCGAGCACATAGTCACGCGCCATTGCGATATTGCGCTCCGCGGCAAAGAGCTGATCGCCGCCGAATCCGCTCCAGAACGAATCGGCTCCGATCCCGTCGAGAACCTGCTGACGATCCTTCACGGCGGCGACCGTGGTGAACGCCCGGCTGGGATTGAGCGTCATCGGTGCGTTTTGCAGCGCTTCGGCAAAATCCATCGCCGCGGCGCCGTGCTTGCCGATGACGAGTTCGAATCCGTTCAGGTCAGCCACCAGCCTTGCGAAATGGCGCTCGTCCGCTTCGACAAAGTCCGAGCAAAGGTTTCGGCAAAGAACCTGTTGCGCTGCAGGCGAGTGTTTGAGCAGGCCGGCAAGTACGGATGAGTCGAGTCCGCCCGACAGCGACAGAACGATCCGGCGATATTGCTCCGTCCAGCGATCGACGCAGAACTGCGCCGCCGTTCGGGTCGCCCGGGACGCGTCTTCGAAATCGTCGATCCGATCGTGGGCGAACGATGCCGGATCCCAGACGAGCGAATAGCTGTCCTTTCCCGCCTCCAGCGTGAAGCTTTCGCCGGGCCCGAGTTCCGTGACGTTGCGGATCGCCGTCATGCGCGTCGACGCCAGGTGCTCGGTCAGGAATCGGTGGATATAGGTCCAGTCGATCGCAAGATGCGGTTTCGCGACCGGCAGAATGTCTTCGATGTCGGTGAACGCGATTCGAACCGTGCCGGACAGGCGCAGGATATGGCAGGCGCTTCGGCCGGACGGATCGCGCAGGATCGCCGGAAAGCTGGTGCGATCGTTGAACAAGGCGACGTAGCGGCCCCAGCAATCGCGAACCATGGACGCGGCTCGCTGCGACAGAGCCGCATGTGTCTGCGCCCGCAGGATTTGCGCGACCGGCGGTCGATCTTGCGCGGGAAAAAGCGAGCCATAGACCACGCCGCCCGCGTCGGGCAGGAGATGGATCTGCGCCGAGGCCGCCGGTCCGTTGTCGAACACGACCAAGCCGTCGCTCTCGAAGCGGCGCGTCCACCCGGCTTGCAAGGCGGTGGCGCAGATCAGGGCGTTCGCGGTTTCCGCATCGTCAGCCGATCGCGGTTCGAACAGAATCGCGACGAAACGCGGAACCATGATCAGACCACCAGGATCGGCGTGAAGCGCGCGGTGCGCTCGACGTCATCGTTGATCGCGAGATCGCCGACCTGAACCCAGCAATGCGCGCTGAACGGGTCGGCCCGGACGCCGAACACCCAATCCGCGGCGATGCCGTGCGCGAGGAGGAAGTTCATCAGCATGAACGAATCGCGCAGACAGACCAGATCGGCGGGATAGTAGAAGCGCGCGTGCAGAACATATGGCAGCCACGCCGGTAACGCTGTGGTCGGATGACACGCGGCCTTTGCCAGGCGCAGGCGTGCAACGCAGGCGTTCAGCTTCCGTCGCCGCAGCATGCGGTCCGAGCCGATGGCCGCGCGCAACAGGCTTGCGAGCAGAACGGTGCGTCGCAAGGTGCCTGGGCCGTGCGCGCCTGGCAGGAGGTGGCGCCGCGGCGTCGCGTGCATGATCTGTTGCACGGGGCCGCCGGCCTGCGGATTGCTGGTAAGCAGGCCCAACTCCACCAGCGTGCGCAGAAGCTTCTGCGCTCGCTCGCTCGAGTCGACCGCGACGTGTCCCCCGGCGAGGAATGGCGTCAGCGTCTGGTAGAGCGTGCGGTCGATCGCCTGATATTTGTCCGCGTTCAGGTCGAGAAATATCGTCGTTCGTTCGAGTTCGGCGACGTACACGCCGTGCGGAAGGAAATAGGCGGGCCGCGCCACTGGCGGATGCGCAACGCCGGTACCAGCGTGGCTGAACATTGGATCGAGCATTGCCTCGAACATGGCTTGCGGCGAACGTCGGTGGAGCAGGGCTCGACAGCCGTGCTCCACCGCGTCGGCGCTGACTAGTCGGGAAAGTACGTGAAGGCGCGATCGGGATCGGGATCGCCGAACCAGCCCGGCACCGAACCCTGCGTCTCCTCCGAAACCGTGCCCAGCTCGAGAATAATGTCGTCCAATGCAGATCTCCTGTGACAGTCCCACGGTGGGGCGCAACGCTTGGCTCGGTCGTCCGTTGCTCGCAAGCTGATGCAGCGATGTTTTTTGTCGTTGCTGCGACCGGACCTTTCTGCCATCCAGGTCGGCAAGAAGGTTGCGCAAAGACGCGCTGCTCTTGCCGATGCACGGCGCGCGAACGTGACCAATCCGGGTTAAACTTCTGCACCAGGTGCGATCGCTGTGCAGAAATCGACGCGGTCGCATCCGCCTCGATTCTACGGCTCCTCCTGCGAGGCGCGCAACGCGATCGCCAGGACGTGTGCCGCCGACACACGCTGCTGCGTGTAGACCTGCAGCGCCTTCACCAGCTTCGGGTACCGGCCTGCATAGAAGTAGCGCATGAGCTGCGCGACCTGGTCGAATTGCGAGGGCAGGATCAGATGCTCGACCCGCCGGATGCGCGCCAGCACCGCCAGCGCCGGTTCGATCGCCGCGTCGGCTGCCGGCCCGCCGGCATGGCGCGCGATCTTGCGCAGCAGCGTTTCGAGTTCGGATGCGGCCAGATCGGCGTCGCGGGTTTCGGCGATGCGCTGCGCGCGCGCAAGGCGCTCGGCGCGCTCGCCGTCACGGCGATGATGCCGCCGCGCGAGTTGCGGATCGGGCCGGTAGCTGATCTCGGCGAGCGCGAGATTGGCGGTGTAGGCCGCGATCAGTTCCGGCACCGACGGCACGTAGGGCGCGTGCCGGCCACGCGACACGCGCCGCAGCATGCGTTCGCCGGCCAGGCGATCCAATACGCGCGTGATCGTGCCGCGGCTGACGTCCAACCGTTGCGCCAGGTGCTGTCCCGCCAGGTCGTGCGCGTTGCGGATCCGGAAATGCCACAACTCGCTGCGGATCGAGCCATAGGCGGTGGCGGCTTTGGTCGGTGGCGGAGTCCATCCAGTCCCGGCCGTCATCACACCAACAACCTGCATGTCTGTTCCTCCTTCGATTCGAGGTGCGAGCGGACCGCACCAGCCGTAAACACGGCGTCAGTATCGAGTGGGTAGCTCGCCACTGGTCGGGTCGAGAGCGAAACGTCTGATCGCGTTCGGCGGGTACGCCGTACCGCGTACTCGATGTTTTGAGCGCGCCAAATGCAGCGAGAGACTGAGATGCAGGGATCTCCTGCACGACGAAGTTGCAGCATGGCGCCGCACCCACCAGGGCCGGCGCTCGTACCGCGCAGCGAGCTCGGATGGCCCGGACCGAGCCCGTGCAACCCGACCCCGCGCCCCGGCGGTGCCTGACGCCGGGGCAGGTCAGCCCGAGCCCGCACCTTTGGCCGCTGGCGCCGCCTCGATGCAATGCTACGCTTCCCGGCAACGAACCAGGATGGGGGAGGAATCGAGATATGCGCACGCGGCTGATGCTATTGCCGGTTATTGCGACGTTGGTGGCGACGCCCGCCTTTGCCGACATCGCGGTCGTGTCCAATGACGGGCGCCTGACGCTGGTCGACGGGGTGCAGACCGTGGTCCCGTCGCCGAAGCCCGATACGGTGACCGTGCTCGAACTCGCCGGCGCGCAACCGAAAGTGCTGTTCACGGTCGAAGCGCCGGGCAGCGCAGTCGGCCCGCCCTTCAGCGTCGCCGTGTCGCCCGACGAGAAATTCGCGCTCATCGCCGCACCGTTGAAGCTCGATCCCGCCGATGCGACCAAGCAGGTGGCCGACAACCGGATCTCGGTGCTCGACATCGCGCAGAAGAAGATCGTGCAGACGGCGAGCGCGGGAAAATCGCCGTCGGGCCTCTCCTTCAACAGGCAAGGCAATCTGGTGCTGGTCGCCAATCGGGGCGACGGCACCGTCTCGGTGTTCAGCTTCGCCGGCGGACAGTTGACCCCGGTCAGCGTGGTCAAGGTGGGCGACGAGAAGTCGGGCCCGAGCCATGTCGCGATCGCCGGCGACGGCAAGAGCGCCCTGGTGACGCGCGACGGCGATCACAATATCTCGGTGCTCACGATCGACGGCACCAACGTGACGCCGAACGGTCGTGTGGCACGTTCGGGAATCCGACCCTATTCGATCGACATCGCGCCGCAAGGCGACATCGCGATCGTCGGCGATCTCGGCACCAGCAGCGGCGACAACAACGCGGTCAGCATCCTCGACCTCCAACATGGGCCGGCGCATGTCGTGAACATCGTCATGGTGGGGCAGACGCCCGAAGGGCTGAAATTTTCGCCCGACGGCAAGCTGGTGGCGGTGGCGGTCAATAACGGCAGCAACCTGTCGCCGAAATCGCCGTTCTATGCCGATCACGGCCTGTTGCAGATCTGGCGGCGCGACGGGACCAAGCTGGTCAAGATCACCGAAGCGCCGGTCGGGCGCTGGTCGCAAGGCGTCGCCTGGTCGGCAAACGGCAAGACGCTGCTGGTGCAATCGATGTTGGACAAGGCGATCCAGCCCTTCGCCTTTGACGGCAAGTCGCTCAAGAAGCTCGCCCCGATCGAGCTCGAGATCGGCTCGGCGGCAATCCGTACGGCTGTGCACTGAGATGCAGAAGCTCGTCCGCGACGCACCGCTCGCGGACGAGCGCGATGGGGACGAGCGCTATGGGCTGACATGGAAGGGCAAGCGCGCGGCGCAGGCGCTCGCGCTTGCCCCGACCAGCGCGACGCTGCGCCCGGATCGCGACGAAAGCGTCGACTGGGACACGACCGCGAACCGGATCATCGAAGGCGACAATCTCGACGTGCTGAAGCTGCTGCAGGCCGAGTATGCGGCGCAGGTCAAGCTCGTCCATATCGATCCGCCCTACAATACCGGCGGGAATTTCGTCTATGCCGACGATTTTCGCGGCCGCGACGGGGTTCATACCGACTGGCTGAACATGATCTATCCGCGCCTGGTGCTGGCGCGCGATCTGCTGCGCGAAGACGGCGCCATGATCGTTCATATCGACGAGCACGAGCACGCCAATCTTCATGCGGTCCTGGCCGAGATCTTCGGCGAAGAAAATCTGCTCGGCGTCGCGGTGTGGGACAAACGCAATCCAAAAGGCGACGCCACCGGCCTCGCCTATCAGCACGAGTCGATCTTCTTCGTCGCCAGGAACCGCGCCGCTTTCGTCGAAGCGGGCGGGCTGCGGCGCAAGAAGAAGAACGCCGACATGATGCTGGCCAAGGCGAGGTCGCTGTTGGCGCGGCTGGGCAAGGTCGATCTGCCCGCCGATCTCAAGGACGTGACGCGGCGCTATGCGCTGCCGGAAACGAGCCTGGGCGAATTCCGCCGGCCGATCGACCTGGCGCGCGTCAACGAGGAATTCGCCGACTGGGTGCGAAGCCAGAATTTCAGCGGCGGCGAGGCTGCGTACAACAAGATCGACGCGCAGGGCCGCGTCTACCGGCTGGTCTCGATGGCATGGCCGAACAAGAAGCGCGCGCCTGACGATTATTTCCTGGCCATGCGCCATCCGGTGACGGGCGAGGCCTGTCCGGTGCCGAAGCGCGGCTGGCGCAACCCGCCCGAGACGATGCGGCGGCTGATCGAGGCCGGCGAGATCGTCTTCGGCCCCGACCACAAGGTGCAGCCGCAGCGCAAATATCTGCTCGAGCAGAATATGGACGAGAACGTGCCGTCGGTGATCGCCTATGGCGGCAGCGACGATGCGCTGCTGGCCGAGCTCGGCATTCCGTTCGACACGCCCAAGCCGGTCGAACTGGTGCGCGATCTCATCGCGTCGGTGCTGCACCTTCATGCCGGCGGGCTGGTGCTCGATTTCTTCGCCGGCAGCGGCACGCTCGCGCATGCGGTGATGCTGCACAATGCCGGCAGCGGCGACCGGGCGAGCTACATTCTGGTGCAGGCGCCCGAGATGCTCGACGCGTCGAGCCGGGACCAGAAAGCGGCGGCTTCGTTCTGCGATGCGCTGGGCCGCCCGCGCAACGTCGCCGAGCTGACGAAGGAGCGGGTGCGGCGGGCCGGCGCGAAGCTCCGCAACGGCATGCCGGCCTATGAAGGCGACGTCGGATTCAGAGTGTTGAAAGCGACGACCCCGCGCTGACGAAAAGCGCCTTGCGCTGCATTGACGCGCAACCTCGGCTGCGCTTGCGCGTTGGTCCGGGATCCCGGTCCGCCCAGGAGCGCCCACCATGTATCCGCACGTCGTCCCTGAAATCACCTTCAAGACCCGCGTCCGCGACGAAAGCGTGGGCGGCGAAAATCCGTATCGCTGGCAGGACCTGACCAGCAGCGACCTGTTTCGCGGCAAGCGCGTCGTGCTGTTCGCGCTGCCGGGTGCCTTCACGCCGACCTGCAGCAACGAACAATGTCCGGGGTACGAGCGGCGCTATGACGAGATCCGCGCCAGCGCCGTCGACGAGGTTTATTGTCTCGCCGTCAACGACGCCTTCGTCATGTTCCAGTGGCGCAAGAAGCTCGGGCTGCAGAAGCTCAAGATGATTCCCGACGGCGGCGGGCATTTCACGCGCCGCATGGGCATGCTCGTGAACAAGGACCATCTCGGGTTCGGCTATCGCTCGTGGCGCTATGCCATGGTCGTCGATGACGGCGTCATCGAACGCATGTTCGTCGAACCCGGCATCAACGACGCCGGCACCGATAACGACCCGTATGAGGAGAGCCGGCCCGAGAAAGTCCTGGACTATCTGCGCGGTGAGGGAAGGCGCGCGGCGTGAGCTATCCCTCGCGGACATTCCCGTTGGGCGAGACGTGCAGCTTGACCTGCCTGGTGTTCTTTTCGGCCGTGCCAACCCAGCCGCCGAACAGCAGGTCAGGCTTGAGCTTCAGCTGATCGTAACCGCGCGTTACGATCTCGCGCATCAATTCCGGCGGCGGCACCGACGTCCCGACCGCGGTCGCGGTGCCGACCGATCCGAATCCGGTGTCCGGCACCGCAATATCGGCAGCGGTCTGGCCCGCAAAAGCGGGCGCGGCGGTCAATGCTGCGAGAAGAAACAGAACGGCAGGCTTGTATTGCATGACAGGCTCCTTCGTGTCGGTCCGACACTGAGCTGTCTTCGTTGCGTGCGACCGCAACGTGACGCGACGTTCACGCGCACCATGTGAGTCTGCCGCGCAGGTCAGCCCCGCTTTTTCGTCACGTCGCGCGCCGGCGCGTCGAATTGATGTGTGTCGCCGGGTTGCATCATCAGCACTTCGGTCGGGCTCGTGCCGAGCGCCGCCTTGTATTCTTCGGGCGTGCCTTTGAGGTACGGGTTGGTGCCGTAATGCATCGGCAGCGCATATTTTGGCTTCAGCATTTCCCTGGTCGCGTAGGCCGCATCCTGCGGACTCATCACGAAGTGGCCGCCGATCGGAATCATCACCAGGTCCGGCTTGTCGCGTTCGCCGATCAGCCGCATGTCGCCGAACACGGCGGTGTCGCCCATGTGATAAATCTTGAACCCGTTCTCGAGCTCGATGATGAAGCCGGCCGGCTCGCCGCCGACCTGGTTCGACCGTTTCTTGGTTTCGGGATCGACATAGGAAAATTCCGAGCTGTGGTCGGCATGCGTCATGGTGATCTTGATGTCGGGTCCGAGCGGCGTGATGGTGCCGCCCTTGTTCATGCGCGGCGCCAGTTCGGCCGGCAGGATGCCGAGCGTGATGAAGGTGTCCTGCAGCCCGGCCGGTGACCAGACCGGCGCGTTGTTCATCTTGGCCAGTTCGGCCGTGTCGCCGACGTGATCGCCATGGCCGTGCGTCACCAGGATCAGATCGACCTTGCCGAGCTTGCTCAGGTCCTTCCATTCGGCCGGCGTCTTGGGATTTCCCTTCAGCCACGGATCGATGACGATGACCTTGCCCTGCACCGTCGTGATGCGCATCGCCGACTGGCCCAGCCACAATATTTCGACTTTGCCGGGCTGCTGGGCCGCGGCAGGGAAGGCGGCCATCAACAGGATCACGGAAGCGAGCAGGGGCGGGCGCATCGATCTCTCCCTTGGTTGTCGGAGAGTGTAACGCTTATGTCTCGCTGGTATTCCCATGGCTGCCGGCACGGCGGGGCAGCGCCAGGATGCAGATCAGCATGAAGGCGGCGAGCACCGAGGTCGACACGATGCGGCTGAGATTGAGACCGCCGGCGTCGATCGGCTTGGTCAGAAGATCGCCCAGCGTCGCGCCCAGCGGCCTGGTCAGGATGAAAGCGGCCCAGAACAGCAGGGTGCGCGACACGCGGGTGAAGAAATAGAGCGCTGCGATCGCGGCCAGCAGGGCGCCGAAAATCAGCGCGCCGCCTTCATAGCCGGGACCGGAATCGGCGAGGAAATCGCCCAGCGCGGTACCGAGCGTGTTCGAGAACAGGATCGTCGTCCAATAGAAGGCTTCGACCTTGGGCGAGGTGATGCGGTTCACCTGCACCGTGCCTTCCGACCTGTGCCACACGAACAGCACCGCCAGCAGGATCGCCAGCAAGGAAAGCGAGCCGCCGACATAGCCGATGCCGAGCGAGCGGTCGAAAAAGTCGGCCATCGTCGTGCCCGCGGTCGTCGTCGCGACGATCACCAGCCAGTAGAGCAGCGGGTGAAATTTCTGGGCGCGGATCTGCGCCGCGACCGCAACCAGGAAGAAGCCGAAGAAGATGATGGTGCTGACGGCGTAGCCGAGCCCGAATGTCATCGACAGCGCGTCGCCGCCGGTCTCGCCGAGCGTGGTGGCCGCGATCTTGATGATCCAGAACCACAGCGACAGTTCCGGAACCTTGTTCGTCCGCGCGTCATGCATACGCTGCCCATCCCTCGCTGGTGCCGCGCCGACGCGCGACGGGATCGCGCGGGCGCACCCGAGCAATGCGAGCGACGGCTGACAAATTCGTTAGCAAGCGCGCAAGCGCGCCCAAAAGGATGATTCGATCCCATGGGATCGGACCGTGCTTTCTGATTTTTTGACGTGGCGCTTTTCCCTCCGGGAAAACACGCTAGGGCCGCTCGCTCACATTCCCGTTCGGCGCCACGTGCAGCTTCACCTGCTGGCCGTTCTTCTGCGCCGTCCCGCTCCAGCCGCCGCGTGCGCTGTCGGGCTTGAGCTGAAGGCCGGCATAGCCGCGGGCGCGGATATGCTGCAGCACTTCGACGGTGGGCTGTTCGGTGCCGACCGCGCTCGACGCGCCGCTCGAGCCTCGCGCACCGCCGATCGTGCCGGACTGCGAAGGATTGCCGGTATTGGCGGTTGCGCCGGGCTGGCTGGGTTTGGTGGTGCCTTCGGTCTGCGGACCGGTCTGGGCCTCGGCCGGCAGCGCCGGTATTGCGAGGGCAGCGGCGACGAAGAACGGAGCGGCGAACTTGCTCGACATGCGCGGCACCTCGAACGCAGGTGGGGCGAACCCCAGGCTGAATGCATTGGGGCCGCACTGTTGCGCGGCCCCCGGGTTGCTGCATTCCGAACACAATCAGGCGAGGAGAGTTCCCGGTTCGAATTTTCCGGTGACGCGCTGCGATTTCGGTTATCGGTAGTTTGAAACCGATGCTTCGCGTCCTTGCACTCTTTGTCGCGCTCGTCCTGTCAGGCTGTGCCGCGCCGCTCGCGCCGCCAGTGGACCCGGTGGCGCAGATCGTCGCGCACGAGATCGCGCAGAAACAGATTCCGGGTGCCGTCGTGCTGGTCGGCGCCGTCTCGTCCGCAGGCGAAGACCGCATCCTCTATCGCCGCGCCGTCGGCGATCGCGCGCTGGTGCCCGCGCGCGCCGCAATGACGCAAGGCACGGTGTTCGACCTCGCCTCGCTGACCAAAGTCGTGGTGACGACGACGTTGACGATGCAGCTGGTGGAGCAGGGACGGCTGCGGCTCGACGACAAGGTTGCGCGCAGCTGGCCCGAATTCGCGGCGCACGGCAAAGGCGACATCACGATCGAGCAGCTGCTGCGACACCAATCGGGCCTGCCGTCGGGGATCGAGCGCAAGACCGCGTGGAGCGGGTACCAGGCGGCGATGCAGCGTGTCGTCGCGATCGCGCCGACCGATCGGCCCGGCACCGTGTTCCGCTACAGCGACGTCAATTTCATCACGCTGGGCGAGGTGGTGCGGCGGGTCGGCGGCGCACCGCTCGATGTGCAGGCACGGCAACGCATCTTCGAACCGCTCGGCATGAAGGAGACGCGCTTTGTGCCGCCGCCGTCGTGGCGGCCCTGGATCGCGCCGACCAGTGTCGAGAACGGCGTCGCGCGCACCGGCGTCGTGCACGACCCGACCGCTGCGCGCATGAACGGCGTGGCGGGTCATGCCGGCCTGTTCTCGACCGCGGACGATCTCGCACGCTTCGTGCGCGCGCTGCTCGACGGATCCCCGCTGCTGCGGCCCGAAACCATCGCGGTGATGACGCGCATCGAGCCTGGACCGGAATCCGCATCAAGTCCGGGGCAGGTGCGGCACGGGCTCGGCTGGGATTCGGTATCGCCGTTCGATGCCGGCATGAGCGCGGCGTTCGGCCCGGCCTCGTTCGGACATACCGGCTATACCGGCACCGCGATCTGGGTCGATCCGGTGCGCCGGCGCTACATGATCGTGCTCGCCAACCGGGTCCATCCCGAGGATCGCGGCTCGGTCCGCAGTCTTCGCCAGCATCTCGCCGAAAAAATTTCCGCCATGTCCGACGACGAGCTGCTGGCCGCCGATGCCGCGGGGCAGCCCGCAAACCCAAACGCGGGGCAGCCGGCAAGGCAAGGTGACTAGCGGGCGGTTGAAAAATGCAGCACGGCTCTGCGGGGATTTTCTTCGTCAGAGATCGATGGTTTTACCGACTCGGTTTTGATCGACGCGCGCAAAGCGCGCGTCAGGACTCAATCGAGGACGATGCGTATCGCGCCGCACGACGGGATACCTCTGTGTTCTCTGCGATCTCTGCGGTGAAATCTTACGAACGCCACGCCAGCGCGGCTGCGGCAGGATTTTCAACTGCCTGCCAGCGCGTTTTCCCGCGAAAGCCTGCCGCGTACTTGATATGGGAGCCTGCCCCGTACTTGATACGGGCGCCTGCCCCGTACTTGATACGGGGTGGATCCCGGTTCGCGGAGGGAAAACGCGCCAGATCAAAAAGTTGGAAAGCTTGACGCCCCGGCGCCGCTCTGCGATGCGCTGACGACCAAATAGAACAGGTGGGGATGTCATGGCGCATGCGCCGATCAAGGCTTTGCTGGCGGTTACCTGCGCGCTGCTCGTGAACGACGCCTATGCCTGGGGCAGCAAGGGACACGAGATCGTCGGCACGCTCGGCGCCGAGGCCTTTCCGGGCGAAATCCCTTCCTTCCTGCGCAGTTCGAGCGCCATCGCGACGATCGCGTCCTTCGCCACCGAACTCGATCGCTCGAAAGGATCGGGCGCCACGCATGATCGCGAGCGCGATCCTGGCCATTACGTCGATCTCGACGACGCCGGAAAATCGCAGGGCGTGGTGCCGCTGGCGGCGCTGCCGGAAACACGCGAGGCCTATGACACCGCGCTGCGCGCCGAGAAACAGACCCAGTACCGCGCCGGCTATCTGCCCTATTCGATCGTCGACGGCTTCCAGCAGCTGGTGAAGGATTTCGCCTATTACCGCGCCGACCTGGCCGGCGAGCGCAGCGCCGGCAACAAGGAAGACCGCGAATTCTTCGCCAAGGATCGCGCGCGGCGCGAATTGCTGACGCTGCGCGATCTCGGCGTGTGGTCGCATTATGTCGGCGACGCCAGCCAGCCCTTGCACGTGACGCTGCATTTCAACGGCTGGGGCGACTTTCCCAATCCGAACAAATACTCGACCGACAAGACCGTGCATTCGCGCTTCGAAAGCGGCTTCGTGCGCGACAATATCAAGGTCGCCGAGGTGCGCGCCGCGATGCATCCGTACGATCCGTGCGGCTGCGGCCCCGCCGATCGCACCGTGCGCTATCTCGGCCGCACGCTGGCGCATGTCGAGACCGTCTATCAGATGGAAGCCCGTGCGCCGTTCGCGAAAGGGCCGGCCGACGACGAAGAAGTCCGCTTCGTCACCCAGCGTCTCGCCGACGGCGCGTCGGAGCTTCGCGACTACGTCGTCGAAGCGTGGCGCCTCAGCGCGCTGGCCTCGGTCGGCTATCCCGCCATTCCGGTCGCTGCCATCGAACGCGGTGACGTGAAGCTTACCCGCGCGTCTTTCGGCGCCGAGTAGCGGGCGAAAGCGGCGGCGGCGCAGCGAAAGCGCCGAAAAACGCGATCTGTTCATATCGCCGTCACGTACCTTTACGTCTCGCTAACCAAGTTGGAAGCAGCGTCCGTGCGAGAGGCCGCTACAGCGCTGCGGGCGCCTCTCGCGACCGTGAAGGGGCGACTGTGAAGGATAAAAAGATGGCTGCTCCGTCCGCGCGCGAAATCGCCGAGACCCAGCGTGAAGCGACGCTCGGCACGACCCAGCGACTGATCCAGCAACAGGCCGCCCGCTCGACCAACCCGTCGATGACCGGCACGTTGCGGCCGATGCTGATCGGCATGGGGATCCTGCTCCTGGTCGGCGTGGCGCTGTTCGGCGTCGGCTGGCCGCTGGTGCAGAAACTGATGGCGCTGCTGTTCGCCAAACTCGGGTTCGCCTGATCGTCGTTTCACGTTCCCGCTGACGCAGGAACGAGCTCAAGCTCAGCCGCCTTCGCGCAGCGCCGGATAGTCGATGTAGCCGTGCGCGTCGCCGCCATAGAGCGTGCTGCGATCCAACTCGACCAGCGGCGCGCCGCAGCGGATTCGGTCGACCAGGTCCGGATTGGCGATATAAGGCCGACCGAATGCGACCAGGTCGGCGCGGCCCGACGCGATCACTTCAGCCGCCAGCTTGGGATCGTAGCCGTTGTTGGCGATGTATTTGTTCTTGAACGCACGCCGCAGGATCTGCAGGTCGAATCCGCCCGGCACTTCGCGCGGCCCCTGCGTCGCACCTTCGATCACGTGGAGATAGGCGAGGTCGAGCCGGTTCATCTGCTCGACCACGTACAGATACAAAGCTGCGGCATTTGAATCCGACATGTCGTTGCCGGGCGCGGTCGGCGACACGCGCACGCCGACGCGGCCGGGTTCGGCGACGCGCGACACCGCTTCCATCACTTCGACCAGAAAGCGGGCGCGATTTTCGATCGGGCCGCCATAGCGGTCGGTGCGCTTGTTGCTGCCGTCATGCAGGAATTGGTCGAGCAGATAGCCGTTGGCGCCATGGATCTCGACGCCGTCGAAGCCGGCGGTCAGCGCGTTGCGCGTCGCCTGCGCATAGTCTTCGACGATGCCCGGAATCTCGTCGGTCTCGAGCGCGCGCGGCGTCGGGTGCGGCAGGAATCCATGCTCGGTGAAAGCGAGCCCGTTGGGCATGATCGCCGACGGCGCCACCGGCAATGCGCCGTCGGGCTGCAGCGATTCGTGGCTGATGCGGCCGACATGCCAGAGCTGGAGGAAGATGTGGCCGCCCTGCGCGTGCACGGCCTCGGTCACCAGCTGCCAGCCTTCGATCTGTTCCGGACTGTGGATGCCGGGCGTGTAGGCGTAGCCCTTGCCCTGCGGCGTGATCTGCGTCGCTTCGGCGATGATCAGCCCGGCCGTGGCGCGCTGGCAATAATAGGTGGCGTTGAGCACGCCCGGTATGTCACCGGGCTGGCGCGAGCGCGAACGCGTCAACGGCGCCATCACGATGCGGTTGCGCAACAGGTAGCGCCCGACCTGCACCGGATCGAACAGAGTCGGGGTCTTCGTCTGGGCGGCGATGGCGGGCATGTCGGTCTCGCTGGCAAGGTTCCGTCCGGCGAACGCGGGCGGCGGGGAGTCGTCGCCACCGACCTGCGTCGGGCCGGGGCTGGATCAAGTCGCCCTTCTCGTGTTGGTTGTCGCGGCACATGCCGACCCCTCCATCTTCCTCTTCCGGCCGGGGCGGCAGCGCCGCCGTGATCGGCGCCGGCCCCGCCGGCCTGTTCGCGGCCGAGACGCTGGCGCAGGCGGGCGTCGCGGTCACCATCTACGACCGCATGCCGTCGCCCGGCCGCAAGCTGCTGATCGCAGGGCGGGGCGGATTGAACCTCACCCACAGCGAGGGGCTGGAGGCATTTCTCGACCGCTATGGCAGCGCGCGCGAACGGCTCGAACCGGCGATGCGCGAATTCCCGCCCGACTCGCTGCGCGCCTGGGCGCACGGGCTGGGCATCGAGACCTTCGTCGGCAGCAGCGGCCGCATCTTTCCGAGCGCGATGAAAGCGACCCCGCTGCTGCGCGCCTGGCTGCGGCGGCTGGATTCCCTCGGCGTGCAACTGGCGACGCGTCACGCGTGGCAAGGATGGGACGCGCAGGGCCGGCTGGTCTTCGACACCCCGAACGGCGACGTTTCGGTTGCAGCCGATGCAACCATCCTCGCGCTCGGCGGCGCGAGCTGGCCGCGGCTCGGCAGTGACGGGCGCTGGGCCGAGACGCTGCGCGCACGCGGTGTCGAGGTGACGAAGTTCGCGCCGGCCAATGCCGGGTTCGAGATCGCGTGGTCGGATCTGTTCCGCGCCAAGTTCGCCGGCGTGCCGCTCAAGCCGGCGACGTTCTATTTTGAAGGCCGTGGCGTGCGTGGCGAGGCGATGATCACCAGCTACGGCATTGAAGGCGGCGCCATCTACGCGCTCTCGGCGTCGCTGCGCGACGCCATCATGCGCGACGGATCGGCGGTGCTGCGCATCGATCTGCGTCCGGGCGAGTTGCTGAGCGACCTCGCCGACAAGCTGGCGCGGCCGCGCGGCGCCAAATCGGATTCGAGTTTCCTGCGCGGCACGATCGGCCTGACCCAGCTCGGCGTCGGGCTGTTGCGCGAAGCCGGCCTGTCGATCACCGCCAACGCGATCAAGTCGCTGCCCTTGACCTTGCGCGCGCCGCGTCCGCTCGAACGCGCCATCTCGAGCGCCGGCGGCATCGCGTGGGACGGCGTCGGCGAGAATTTCGAACTGCGCGCGCTGCCGGGCACGTTCGCCGCCGGCGAAATGCTCGATTGGGAAGCACCGACCGGCGGCTATCTGCTGCAAGCCTGTTTCTCCACCGCACGCGCCGCCGCGCTGGGCGTGCTGGGGAGACTCACCTAGGATCACCAACTTCCTCGGTGCGATCTATTTGGTTGCCGCCGTTACATGGTGGTTGTGAAGAAGTCGGCGT
>JAQGIE010000200.1 GCA_028291365.1 Rhodospirillales bacterium | reverse complement strand
TGGTCGTCTATGAAGCGACCAAAGAAGGGCTAAATGGCGCGCTGACGGCGGGTGCGGGGGCCGACCTGCTGATCAAGGCGAGCGGCGTCGGCGTATTCGACACCGAACTCGAAGCGCTCGTGCCGACGGTCAAGCGGCCCGGTGCACTGGCGCTGTTCCTCGACGTCGACGCGCCGGCGACGCTCGACCGCATGCGCGGCGACGCGAAGGATCCGTTTCGCGCCCAGGTGCCGCGGTACGACGCGGTGGTGACCTATGGGGGTGGTCCACCCGTGGTCGACGCGTATCTCGGCTTCGGCGCGCGGCGCTGCGTGCCGATCTACAACGCGCTCGATCCCGACACGCACCATCCCGTCGCGGCAGATCCGCGCTTCGCCTGCGACCTGCTGCTGGTGGCCAACCGGCTGCCCGATCGCGAGGCGCGCATCGAAGAATTCTTCCTGCGCCCGGCAGCCTTGCTCCCGCAGCGGCGTTTCCTGCTCGGCGGCAATGGCTGGGACGACAAGAAGATGCCGGACAATGTGCGGCGGCTCGGCCATGTCTACACCGCCGACCACAACGCGCTGAACGTGTCGGCGCGCGCCGTGCTCAACGTCAATCGCGCCAGCATGGCCCAGACCGGCTTCTCGCCGCCGACGCGCGTCTTCGAAGCGGCGGGCGCGGGCGCCTGCGTGCTCACCGACGCCTGGGACGGGATCGAGCTGTTTCTCGACCCGGGATCGGAGGTGCTGGTGGCGCACGACGGGAACGACGTGGCCCGGCTCCTTGAGGAACTCGAGGACGGGACTGCGCGCGAGATCGGCAAACGGGCGCTGACGCGCATGCTGGACTCGCACACCTATGCGCATCGCGCCGCCGAACTCGACGTGCTGCTGCGGTCACTGCTTGCGAAGCTGGTCCCGGTCGGAATTGAGCCTGCCGAGCAATGGATCCCTGCATTCGCGGGGTATCGAGCATGAAGATCGTCGTTCTCGGCCTCTCGATCACCTCGAGCTGGGGCAACGGCCACGCCACCACCTATCGCGCGCTGTTGCGCGCGCTGTCGCGGCGCGGCCATCGCGTCACGTTTCTCGAACGCGACGTGCCGTGGTACGCCGCGCATCGCGACCTGTCGGCTCCGCCTTTCGCGCGCACCATCCTCTATCGCGACCTGGCCGAGCTGGCGCAGCTGGCGCCGCTGGTTGCGCGCGCCGACCTCACCATCGTCGGCAGCTACGTGCCCGACGGCGTCGAGGTGGGGCGCTGGGCGCTGGATACGGCGCGCGGCCTGGTCGCGTTCTACGACATCGACACGCCGGTGACGGTGGCCAAGCTGGCGCGCGGCGAGCACGACTATCTCGCGCCCGACTTGATCCCGCGCTTCGACCTGTATCTGAGCTTCACCGGCGGCCCGACTCTGTCATTGCTGGAACGGAAATGGGGCGCTCGCGCCGCTCGCGCGCTCTATTGCTCGGTCGACGAAGAACGTTATGCGCCCGCCGACGTGCCGGTGCGATGGGATCTCGGCTATCTCGGCACCTATAGCGACGACCGCCAGCCCGTGATCGAGCGGCTGCTGTGCGACGTCGCACGGCGGCGCGACGGGCGCTTCGTCGTCGCGGGCTCGCAATATCCCGCCGCGATCGGCTGGCCGGCCAATGTCGAGCGGATCGAACATGTTCCGCCCGACCAGCATCCCGAATTCTATTCGGCGCAGCGTTGGACCTTGAATGCGACGCGCGCCGACATGGTCACGGCGGGCTGGTCGCCATCGGTGCGGCTGTTCGAAGCCGCGTCGTGCGGCGTGCCGATCATTTCGGATTTCTGGCCGGGCCTCGACTCGGTGCTCATGCCCGGGCGCGAGCTGCTGGTCGCGAATTCAACCGCCGAAATGCTCGCGATCCTCAGTACCGTCAGCGAAGCCGATCGCCAGGCGATCGGGAGCGCGGCGCGGCGTGCGGTGCTGGCGCGCCATACCGCGTCGGTGCGCGCGCACGAACTCGAAACCTACATCGCCGACGCGCAGCGCGCGGGTTCGGCCAGGCCGCAGAAAGCAGCAACCGCGTAAAGCCACGCTCGACGAGTGGGAGCATGCATGAACAGATCACTCGGCAACCGACCCAAACGGATCCTGGTCGCGGGTGGCGCCGGCTTCGTCGGTTCGCATCTGTGCGAGCGGCTGCTCGAACGCGGAAACCGTGTCCTGTGCGTCGATGATTTCACCACCGGTGCGGCCGAGAACGTCGCGCATCTGCGCACCAGCCGCCGCTTCCGCCTGCTCGAACACGACGTGGTGCAGCCGCTCGAACTGGATGTGGACGAGGTCTACAATCTCGCCTGTCCGGCATCGCCGCCGCACTATCAGGCCGATCCGATCCGTACCTTGAAGACGTCGGTGTTCGGCGCCGTCAATCTGCTCGAACTGGCGCGCCGCAACGACGCGCGCATCCTGCAGGCCTCGACCAGCGAAGTGTATGGCGATCCGCTGGTGCATCCGCAGACCGAGGAATATTGGGGCAACGTCAATCCGATCGGACCGCGCGCCTGTTACGACGAGGGCAAGCGCGCCGCCGAGACGCTGTTCTTCGATTTCCACCGTACGCGCGGCGTCGACGTCAAGGTGGCGCGCATCTTCAATACCTACGGCCCGCGCATGAGCGAGAGCGACGGGCGCATCGTCTCGAATTTCATCGTGCAGGCGCTGCACAACCGCCCGCTGACCGTGTATGGCGACGGCAGCCAGACGCGCAGCTTCTGCTATGTCGCCGACATGGTCGAAGGGCTGATGGCGCTGATGGAGTCGCCCGCCGGCATCATCGGGCCGATCAATCTCGGCAATCCCGACGAGTTCCGGGTGTTGGAATTCGCCGAGCTCGTGCTGCGCTACACCGGGTCCAAGAGCCGGATCGAGCATCGTCCGCTGCCGGTCGATGATCCCAAACGTCGCAAGCCCGACATCGCGCGCGCGGTCCAGTGGCTGAACTGGCAGCCGGCGACCGATCTCGAAACCGGATTGTCCCGGACCATCGAATATTTCGCGCGGCGTCAGCGCGCGGCGCGGGCCGACCTGATTGCAGCCGAGTAAGCGGCGCCCGTAGCCTGAACAGAGAGTCGCACGGTCTGGACCCGACCGGACCGGCGCGGCAGTGTCCGCCGCGACGAACTCCGGAGAGCAGGCACATGAAGACACGAGCAGCGGTGGCGTGGAAAGCGGGCGAGAAACTGTCGATCGAAGAGGTCGACCTGGCCGGGCCGAAAGCGGGCGAGGTCCTGGTCGAGATCAAGGCGACCGGCGTCTGCCACACCGATGCCTACACGCTGTCGGGCGCCGATCCGGAAGGGCTGTTCCCCGCCATTCTCGGCCATGAAGGCGCCGGCATCGTGCGCGAGATCGGGCCCGGCGTGACCAGCGTCGCGGTCGGCGATCACGTCATCCCGCTCTACACGCCCGAATGCCGGCAGTGCAAATCGTGCCTGTCGGGCAAGACCAATCTTTGTACCTCGATCCGCGCCACCCAGGGCAAGGGCGTGATGCCCGACGGCAGCAGCCGTTTCTCGATCGGCGGCAAACCCGTGCTGCATTACATGGGCTGCTCGACCTTCGCCAATCACACCGTGCTGCCCGAAATCGCGGTGGCGAAGATCCGGCCGGACGCACCGTTCGACAAGGTCTGCTACATCGGCTGCGGCGTGACGACCGGCATTGGCGCGGTGATCAACACGGCCAAGGTCGAACCCGGATCCAGCGTCGCCGTGTTCGGTCTGGGCGGCATCGGGCTCAACGTGGTGCAGGCGGCGCGCATGGTCGGCGCCGACAGGATCATCGGCATCGACCTCAATCCCGCGCGCGAAGACATGGCGCGCAAGTTCGGCATGACCGACTTCGTCAATCCGGACGTGGTCGGGCGCGACAAGGTCGTGCAGGCGATCCAGGATCTCAGCGACGGCGGCGTCGATTATTCGTTCGAGTGCATCGGCAATGTCGACGTGATGCGCCAGGCGCTCGAATGCGGCCATCGCGGCTGGGGCATGTCGGTGATCATCGGCGTCGCGGCATCGGGCCAGGAAATCAAGACGCGTCCGTTCCAGCTCGTCACCGGTCGCGTCTGGACCGGCTCGGCCTTTGGCGGCGCCAAAGGCCGTCGCGACGTGCCGCGCATCGTCGACTGGTACATGGAGGGCAAGATCGCGATCGATCCGCTGATCACGCACGTGCTGCCGCACGCGCAGGTCAACGACGCGTTCGACCTGATGCACAAGGGTGAGTCGATCCGGACGGTGCTGACGTACTAGTCCCCGCGAACGCGGGGATCCATTTCTCCGCTTCCACGATGGGTCCCCGCTTGCGCGGGGAATTAAGCCGCGCGCATCTGTTCCAGGAAGCTCGCGACTTCGCTTTTCAGTGTCTCGGCGTGACGGCCGAGTTCTTCGGCCGCGGCGAGGACCTGGCTTGCGGCCGAGCCGGTTTCGTTGGCGCCCTGGCGCACGCCGTCGATATTGGCGCTCACCTCCTGCGTGCCGCGCGCGGCCTGCGCCGCGTTGCGCGTGATCTCCTGCGTCGTCGCGGCCTGTTCCTCGGCGGCGGCGGCAACGGCGGCGGCGATCTGGTTCATGCTGCCGATCGTGGCTGCGACCTGCGCGATCGAATGGGCCGCATGCTGCGTCGAGGACTGGATCGCAGCGATGCGGGCCGCGATGTCCTCGGTCGCTTTGCCGGTTTGCGTGGCCAGCGATTTGACTTCGGTCGCGACCACGGCAAAGCCTTTGCCCGCTTCGCCGGCGCGTGCTGCTTCGATCGTCGCATTGAGCGCCAGCAGGTTGGTCTGGCTCGCGATCGATTCGATCAGGCGCACGATCTCGCCGATCTGTTCGGTGGCCTGGATCAGGCCCTGCACGTCCGTGCTGACGGTGGTCGCCTCGGTTCCGGCGCGCGCCGCTACCGCCGCGCTCTCGCTCATCCGGCGCGTGACCTCGGCAACCGAAGCCGACAGTTCTTCGGTCGCGGCCGCGACCGTGCTGACATTGACCGAAGCCTGTTCCGACGCCGCCGCAACCGTGGTCGACTGGATGCTGGTCTGTTCCGCGGTGCTCGCCATCGTCTCGGCGGTCGCGCGCATCTCGGTCGCCGCCGCGGCCAGCGCTTCGAGCAGCCCGCGCACCGACTGGTCGAAACTCGACACCGATTGCTCGAGCGCCGCCTGACGCTGCGCCCTGCGTTCGACCGCGACCTGCTGTTCAACTTCGAGCGCGCGCTTGGCGTCGCCTTCGCGCTGGAAAATCTGCAGCGCTGCGGCCAGCGCGCCGATTTCGTCGCCGCGATCGGCATGCGGCACCACCACGTCGCTGGCGCCGCGCGACACGTCACGCATCGCGTCGGTGACTTCGCGCAGCGGCCGGCTCACGCCGCGCAGCGCGATGGCAGCGGCCAAGGCGAGACCGGCGCTGGTGCCGCCGCTGCCGACCAGCAGCATCATCCACCAGACGCGGTCCTCGAGTGCCAGGGCGGCGGCGTGAACGTCGTCGAACTTCTTGATGCCGCGGCCGACCGTCGAAATCAGCCGCTCGCGCGCCAGCGGCAACAGGTCGAGCGTCTTCTTGACCGCCTGTTCAGCGCCACCCTCGTCGCCGATTTCGAGCGCCTTCTGCGCCGCGAGGAAGTGCGGCTGCAGGTCGCCGACGCGCTTGCGCACCTCGGCCGCGTCGGCCTTGGCGTCGGCGCTGCGTCCCGATTGTTCCAGAAGATCGATCTGCGCCTGCAGGGCCGCGCCGACCCGTGCGACATCGACTTTGAGCGTCTTGGCCTGCTCGAACGAAGGCGACAGGCCGTAGATGCCGAGCAGGCGGGCATAGTCGGTGAGATAGTTGTCCGTCTGCAGCGCGATGCGCGTGCGGTCGGAATAGAAATTCATGTCGGCCTCGGCCGTCTTGATCTGCGACAGCGACCACAGCGCCAACCCGGTGGAGATGGCCGAAGCGAAGACGAGGGTCCCTAGCGCCAGGAGGATTTTGCGCAGAATCGAGGCGTTGCGGAGCGACATGGGAACCTCTGAGTATCGAGCCCCCTGCTATGCCCTCTCACGTTAAAACAATGTGACTAAGCTACGACGAAGCGCGGAAAACGCGCGCCCGGGCGATGCGCACCGCGCAGCGCGATCCGACCCCGATCCCGGCCGCGTCCAACGCTTCCCGCGGCACCAGCGCTTCGATATGGCCGGATTGGTGCTCCAGATCGAGCCGTGCGTCGGGGCCGATCGGCAGGATCGAGCGCACATGGGCGAGATCGTCGAGATGGCCGTTGGGCCGGGTCACGCCGATTTCGTGCGGGCGCACGAAGGCGATCGCCTCGCCGCTGAAGTCGCGCGGCAGGTCGGTGGCGAGCCGGGTGCCCGCGATCAGCGCGACGCCCGCTTCGACGCGGCAGGGCAGGCGATTGGCGCCGCCCAGAAATTCATAGACGAATTCGGTCGCGGGCTGGTCGTAGATCTCGGCCGGCGAACCGATCTGTTCGATCTTGCCGTCATTCATCACGACGACGCGGTCGGCGAGCTCGAACGCCTCGTCCTGGTCGTGCGTCACGAAAATCGTGGTGACGTGGATCTCTTCGTGCAGCCGGCGCAGCCAGCGGCGCAGCTCCTTGCGCACGCGCGCGTCGAGCGCGCCGAACGGCTCGTCGAGCAACAGCACGCGCGGTTCGATCGCCAGCGCGCGCGCCAGCGCCACGCGCTGGCGCTGGCCGCCGGAAAGCTGCGCCGGGAAGCGGCCGCCCAATCCTTGCAGCTGCACCAGTTCGAGCAGCTTCTCGACCCGCGCCTTGATCTCGGCCCGCGGCGGCCGCCCGCGGCGAGGCCGCACTTTCAGGCCGAAGGCGATGTTGTCGGCGATCGTCATATGCCGGAACAGCGCGTAATGCTGGAACACGAAGCCGACGCGGCGGTCGCGCAGCGAGATCGTGTCGGCGTCGATTCCTTCGTACAGGACCTGGCCGCAATCGGCGCGTTCGAGCCCGGCGATGGTGCGCAGCAAGGTCGTCTTGCCCGAGCCTGACGGACCGAGCAGCGCGAGCAGCTCGCCCGGCTCGACCTTGAGGTCGACCCCGCGCAGCGCCGCAAAGGCGCCGAAGCGTTTTTCCAAACCCAGCGCTTCGATCGTCACGATGCGATCTCCGTCCGGCCGCGCCATTCCAGTGCCGCCTTGGCTGCCAGCGTCGCAAGTGCGAGCAGGGCCAGCAGCGACGCGACCGCGAAGGCGGCGGTCAGGTTGTACTCGTTGTAGAGGATCTCGACGTGCAGCGGCATCGTATTCGTCCGCCCGCGGACATGCCCCGACACCACCGAGACCGCTCCGAATTCCCCCATCGCGCGTGCGTTGCACAGCAGAACTCCGTAAAGCAGGCCCCATTTGACGTTGGGCAAGGTCACCCGGCGGAACGTCTGCCATCCCGATGCGCCGAGCAGGCGTGCCGCTTCCTCTTCCTGCGTGCCCTGCGCTTCCATGACCGGGATCAGTTCGCGCGCAACGAAGGGAAAGGTGACCAAGACGGTGGCAAGCACGATGCCGGGCAGCGCGAAGATGACCTGAATGTCATGCGCGCGCAGCCACGGGCCGAGCCAGCCTTGCAACCCGAACAGCAGCACGAACACCAGGCCCGAAATCACCGGTGATATCGAGAAGGGCAGGTCGATCAGCGTGGTCAGAAGCTGCTTGCCGCGAAATTGAAACTTGGCGATGGCCCAGGACGCGGCGAGGCCGAACACGACATTGAGCGGCACCGCGATCGCTGCGACGGTGAGCGTCAGTTTGATCGCCGACCATGCCGCGGGCTCGTCGATGGCGCGCAGATACGCTTCCGTGCCTTTGGCGAAAGCCTGGGCGAACAAGGTCCATAGCGGCAGCGCCAGGAACAGCGCGACAAAGGCGAAGATCAACAGGCCGGCGATGATGCGCAGCGGCCAGGGATCGACCAGCGACGGGCGTTCAGCGCGCATGACGGCGCGTCGCCCAGGTCTGCAGCAGATTGATCGCGAGCAGCATCACGAACGACACCGCCAGCATCAGTACGGCGAGCGCCGCGGCACCGGCATAGTCATATTGTTCGAGCTTGGTGACGATCAGCAGCGGCACGATTTCGGTCTGGCCGGGCCGGTTGCCGGCGATGAAGATGACCGAACCGTACTCACCGACAGCGCGCGCGAAGGCGAGCGTGAAGCCGGTCAGCAGCGCCGGGATCAGTTCAGGCAGGACGACCCTGCCGATCGTCTGCAGCCGCGAGGCGCCCAGCAGCGCCGCCGCTTCTTCCAGTTCGGGTTCGAGTTCTTCCAGCACCGGCTGGACCGTGCGCACGACGAAGGGAAGCCCGATGAAAACCAGCGCGATGGCGATGCCCGGCGGTGCGAACGCGACCCGCCAACCCTGCGCCTCGGCGATCGAGCCGAGCAGGCCGTGCTTGGCCCACAAGGTCGTGAGCGCGATGCCCGCGACCGCGGTCGGCAATGCGAAGGGCAGATCGACGAACCCATCGAGCAGGCGGCGCCCCGGAAAACGCCAGCGCACCAGCGCCCACGCGAGCAGCGAGCCGAAGACGAGATTGATCGCGGCCGCGATCAGCGACGCGCCGAAGGTGATGCGGAACGACGCCAGCACGCGCGGGTCGGTCGCGGTCGCGATCAAGCCGTCGAACCCGACTCCCGCCGCACGCGACACCAGCGCGATCATCGGGATCAGCACGATCGCCGACAGCCAGGCGAGCGTGATCCCGAGCGTGAGCCGGAACCCCGGCAACACGCGCGTGCGCCGCACGCGAGGCGTGGTGTCGAGTGCGAGGGTCATCGAAACCTGTCATCCCGGCGCAGGCCGGGGCCCATCGACGTGACGACACGCGACAGGCTCGAATTGCCACGACCATGGGCCCCGGCCTGCGCCGGGGTGACATGGTTGGGGTGGCGCGGCGCGGAAATCACCGCGAACCCGGCTTGTAGATCTGGTCGAACACGCCGCCATCGGCGAAATGCGCCGCCTGCGCCTTGGCCCAGCCGCCGAACGCACCGTCGACCGTCACCAGCTCGATCTTGGGAAAGGTCGACGCGTATTTCTCCGCCACCGCAGCGTCGCGCGGCCGGTAGAAATTCTTGGCGGCGATCTCCTGGCCCTGGGCGGTGTAGAGGAAGGCCAGATAGGCTTCGGCCTGTTTGCGCGTCTTCTTCTTGTCGACGACGCTGTCCACGATGGCGACCGGCGGCTCGGCAAGGATCGATTTCGATGGCACCACGATCTCGAACTTGTCGGCGCCGAATTCCTTGAGCGCGAGAAAGGCTTCGTTCTCCCACGCCAGCAGCACGTCGCCCACGCCGCGTTCGGTGAAGGTCACGGTGGCGCCGCGCGCGCCGGTGTCGAGCACCGGCACGTGCTTGAACAATTGCCCGACAAAGTCTCGCGCCTTGGCTTCGTCGCCGCCGTTGCTGTCTTTCGCCCACGCCCAAGCGGCGAGGTAATTCCACCGCGCACCGCCCGAGGTTTTCGGATTCGGCGTGATGACTTCGAGGCCCGGCTTGATCAGGTCGCCCCAATCTTTGATGCCCTTCGGGTTGCCCTTCTTGACCAGGAACACGATGGTCGATGTGTAGGGCGCCGCGTTGAACGGCAGGCGCTTGGCCCAGTCTTCTTTGACGAACCCGACTTTGGCGATCGCGTCGATGTCATAGGCGAGTGCCAACGTGACCACGTCGGCTTCGAGTCCGTCGATCACCGAACGCGCCTGCTTGCCGGAGCCGCCGTGGCTCTGCTCGATCAGCAGCTGCTCGCCCGTGTCCTTCTTCCATTTGTCGGTGAAGGCCTTGTTGATCTCGGTATAGAGCTCGCGGGTCGGGTCGTACGAGACGTTCAGCAGGCGCGTCTGCGCCTGCGCCTGCGCCATGGCGCTGCCGACGAGCACGAGCGAAATCGCGGCCAGCCGCAGCAAGGGGCGTCGCATGACTATCCTCCATCCAAGGGAATGATTCCGCGGCCAGGGCCCGGCTTCAACGTTCGATTACGCGTGCCGTGCTGCTTCGACAGCCAAATTGGCTGCGGACGTAATCCGCCAGACGGGCGAGCGACGCCGCACCGTCGAGACTGGTCGTATCCACCACCAGCTCGGGGGCCAGCGGCGGCTCGTAGGCGCTGTCCACGCCCGTAAGCCCGGTCAGCTTGCGCGCCTTGGCGCGCGCGTAAAGCCCTTTCGGATCGCGCGCAGCGCAGGTGGCGAGATCGGCTTCGACATAAATCTCGCGAAATTCATCGCCGATGATGCGGCGCGCGTCAGCGCGCTGGCCGCGTTCGGGCGAAATCAGCGCCACGATGACCAGGAGTCCGGAATCGGACAGCAGCTTCGCGGTCTCGGCAACGCGACGCACGTTTTCCGTGCGATCTTCCGAGGCGAAACCGAGATCAGACGACAACCCCCCGCGTACGCGGTCGCCGTCGAGCACGACGGCGCGCCAACCTTCCTCGAACAATTGTTCTTCGAGCGCCAGCGACAGAGTCGACTTGCCGCTGCCCGAGAGGCCGGTCAGCCACAACACGCCGCCGGTGTGGCCGGATTTTTCAGCCCGCCGTGCCTGGGTCAGGCGCTCGGGCGGCGGACGGAGATCGTTGCGTCGTGCCGCGGCGCGACGGGCACGGGTCGTGAGCTTGTCGAGCACCAGGCAGCCGCCTGCGACGTCGTGCCCGTCGACCAGCACGCCTCGGCCGGTCGCCGCGATGTCGGCGGCGATGTCGACCAGCATCGGCTCGTTCGCTTCCAGCACCAGGTCGGCGATCTGGCCCGACCCGATCGTGTCGGCGTTGACCGGCGCCAAGGTCTCGACGTCGATGGCGCGTTCGATCTGCACCACGGTGACTCGATGATCGGCCGTGGCGACGCGCAGCCTCAGCTCGGCGCCCTGCAGCAGCGGCTTCTGCGCCAGCCAGAAAGCGCGCACGCGAATGCGGCGCACGGCGTCGGGCGCCGCACCGGCGGTGACGGCAAGATGGCCGCGGGCGACGAACAGTTTCTGGTCGAGCGTCAGGGCGACGGTCTGGCCCGCCGCGGCGGCGATGCGCGCCACCGGTTCGTTCCAGCCTTCGATGGTGGCGACGCGCGCGCGCTGGCCGCCCGGCAGGAAGGCAAGCTCGTCGCCGACTTTGACGCGACCGCTTTCGACGCGACCCGCGATGATGCGGCGCTCGCCGTCGCGATAGACGTCCTGCACCGCCAGCCGCAGCGGACGGTTCTCGGTCGCCGGCGTCGGTTCCAACGCGTCGAGCGCGTCGCGCAGGCTGCTCCCGTCATGCCAGTCCGCCGCGTTGCTCGCGGTCCAGACATTGTCGCCGCCGCGGGCCGAAATCGGCACGATCGCCACCGGCTTCAGCGCCAGTTCGGCGAGATAGGCGCGGGTCTCGCCGGCAACGCGATCGAACGCGGCGCGATCCCAATCGACCGCGTCCATCTTGTTGATCGCGATCACGACCTTGCGCACGCCCAGCAGCGACAACAGGAACAGATGACGGCGCGCCTGCGCCACCGCGCCTTCGCGCACGTCGATAACCGCGATGGCGGCGTCGGCGCTGGCCGCACCGGTCACCATGTTGCGCAGGAACTCGCCGTGGCCGGGCGCGTCGATGATCTCGATACGGCGGCGTTCGGTGGCGAAGGACAGGCGGCTGGTTTCAATCGTGATGCCCTGGTCGCGCTCGGCCTGCAGCGCGTCGATCACGAACGACCACTCGAAGCCGACGCCGCGCGCGTCGCTCGATTTCTGGACCTGCGCGACGCGGCCTTCGGGCAGCGCGTCGGCGTCGTGCAGCAGGCGGCCGATCAGGGTGGACTTGCCGTGGTCGACATGGCCGACCATGACGATGCGCAGCGGCAGGTCCCCGCGAATGCCGGGATCCAACGTGGTGTCATGACTCATCGTCGGTCTTTCTTTCATGCATTGCGTCGAACATCACGGCAGCGTGGCGAGGGGGCCCCGCCCCCGGCTCGGGGGCCGGGACAAGCTTCGCGGGAAGGCTACATGTACCCCGCCTGGCGCAGACGCTCGAACGAGTCTTCGGTCTCGGAATCGATCGAACGGCCGGCGCGCTCGGGCACGCGCGTGGTTTCCAGCTCGGCGATGATCTCGTCGATCGACGAGGCGTTGCTGGCGACCGGAAAGGTCACGTTCTTTTCGCCCAGCGAGCGATAGCGTTTTCCGTCCTGCGCCAGATAGAGCGGCACGATCGGGATTGCCTCGCGCCTGGTGTAGCGCCACACGTCGAGTTCGGTCCAATCGAGCAGCGGATGCACGCGCACATGCGCGCCGACCGGAAAGTCGGTGCGGTAGTGGTCCCAGAATTCGGCCGGCTGCTTGGTCACGTCCCAATTGCCGTCGAGCGAACGCGGCGAGAAAACGCGTTCCTTGGCGCGGGTGCCTTGCTCGTCGCGGCGGATGCCGACCAGCACGCCGCGCAGCCTTTCGCGTTCGAGCAGCGCCTGCAGCCCCGCCGTCTTGCGCGCAGCGGCGCGCGTCGCGGGCGGCAAGGTCGGATCCATCTCGCTTTCGGGCGGGCAGGTTTCGATGCGCAGGCCAAGATTCCACTCCTGCACTATGCGATCGCGGAAGGCGTAGACTTCGGGCAGCTCCATGCCGGTATCGAGCTGCACGACCGGAAACGGCACGCGGCCGAGAAACGCCTTGCGCGCCAGCCACAGCACGACGTTCGAATCCTTGCCGATCGACCACAGCATTCCGAGCGGCTTGAGACGGGCATAGGCTTCGCGGATCAGCCAGATGCTGCGGTTTTCGAGCTCGTCGAGATGGTCGTTCGACGGCGCGCTTTGCGGCGCCTGTTGCGGCGCGGGGGCCAGCATGTTCATCGATGAATTCCACATTCTGTTTTTTGCAGGCCGGCCCAGCGGCCGGCCCGTAGGTCCTGTCCGGCCGCAACGCGCGCGGTGCACGTGTAACAACCGATCGAGCGGTAGCCGTCGGCGACCAGCGGATGCGCCGGCAGGTCGCGCCGCGCGAACTCGCGCACGATGTCGGCTTCGCCCCAGCTCGCCAGCGGTGTCAGCTTGAGGCGCCCGTCGACCAGTTCGACGGTCGGCATGGCTGCCCGCGTGGCGCCGTGAAAACGCTTGCGGCCGTTGACCCAGCCGGTGAAGGCGCCAAGCGCGCGCTCGAGCGGCCGCACCTTGCGCAGGTCGCAGCATGCGTCGGGATTGCGCTGGAACAGGAACTCGTCGTCGTCCTCGCGACGCAGCTCTTCTGCGTCGGGCGTGATGGCGCGCACGTCGGTGAGGCCGAGAGCCGCGACCAGCGTGTCACGATAGCGCCGCGTCTCGCCGAACAGTTTGCCGGTGTCGAGAAACAGGACCGGCGTCGACGGGTCGATCTCGGCGATCAGCGCCAGCAGCACCGCGCTTTCGGCGCCGAACGACGATGCAACCGCGACTTCGCCCGGAAGCTCGCGCGTCAGGTACGCGGTGAGCAGCGCATGCCCGTCGAGATGCGACGTGGCTTCGAGCATCGCCTGAAGCTCGGATTGCGGGCGGGACATCTTTGAGGTCGTCGCGGGACGCGACATCGCATCGGTCCGATCAGGCGGTGAAGGCGGCGAGCAGCGAGCGGTCGGTGATGCGCGCCGCGCGTTCGTCCTGTTGCGGCTCGAACCAGGGCGTTGCCAGGGCGGGATCGGCGATGCGGCCGATCACGATCAGCGCCGGCGTCTCGATCTTGGCCCGGCGCGCCGCGAAAATCGCTTCGCCAAGGGTGGTGGTCACCACGCGCTGGGACGGCGTCGTCGCCTGGGCGACGATTGCCACCGGCGTCGATGCGTCACGGCCATGCGCCAGCAGCTCGGGCACGATCCGGTCGAGCGCGCTGACGCCCATATAGACGACCAGCGCATTGTCGTTGCGCGCCAGCGCGTCCCAATCGAGATCGCCCGGCAGCGCGCCGCCGGTCTGATGGCCGGTGAGGAACGTCACCGCCGCGTTGGCGTCGCGATGGGTCGCGGCGATGCCGGCATAGGCCAGCCCGCCGATGCCGGCAGTGACGCCGGGCACGATGCGGAACGGAATGTGGGCGTCGCGCAGCGCGGCCGCCTCTTCGCCGCCGCGGCCGAACATGCAGGGATCGCCGCCTTTGAGGCGCACGACGCGGGCGCCCTGCCGCGCATGTTCGATCATCAGCCGCACGATCTCGTCCTGGGCGGTGGGGGCGTTGCCCTTCCGGCGTCCGACGCAGACCAGCCGCGCGTCGGGACGGGCCTCGGCCAGGATCTCGGTGTTGATCAGCGCGTCATAGAGCACGACGTCAGCCGCGCGGATCGCGCGAACCGCATGAAGCGTCAGCAAACCGGGGTCGCCGGGGCCGGCGCCGACAAGCCAGACGGCACCGGGCAGGAGCTCGGGGGCGGCGGTCGGGTGGGCGAGCGAATGCATACTACACCGTCAAAGGGGTATTGAGTTCTAAATCACATTCAGACAGAGTCGGAGCTACGTCAAATACCAAGTCACATTGTAGTTAGGTGGCGTCGTCATGGCGGCAGGCAAACTTTCATCGGTAGTAGGCAGCAAACTCGCCAGTCGCGGGCTCTACGTCCCGCTCGGCGAGGAGCTCGTGTCAAGCGCAGCGCAATTCAGCGATG
>JAQGIE010000172.1 GCA_028291365.1 Rhodospirillales bacterium | reverse complement strand
GCCACCAGCCCCGACGCGGCAGCGCCCTCGGCCGCCTCGACCGGCGCCCCGCCGACGCTCGCGCATGACCTGTCGCCGGTCGGCATGTTCATGAACGCGACCGTCATCGTGAAGGTCGTCATGATCGCGCTGGCGCTGGCCTCGGTCTGGACCTGGGCCATTCTGCTCGACAAGAGCTTCTTCTTCGCGTCGCTGAACCGTCGCTCGGAAACGTTCCTGCGCACGTTCCGCAACTCGACGACGCTCGATGAAGCCTATGCCAAGGTGCAGAACGAGAAGAACCATCCGCTCATCAACATCTTCAAGTCGGGCATGGAAGAGCTTCGGCTCTCGCTGACGCCGGGCGCCGCTGCGCATCCGGAACTGCGTGCCCACGTTGAAGATCGCACCCGCACCGCCATGGAAATCACCGAAGCTGCCGAAAGCCAGCGCCTCGGCGCCGGCATGGGCGTGCTCGCCTCGATCGGCTCGGTTTCACCGTTCGTCGGTCTGTTCGGTACGGTGTGGGGCATCATGAACGCGTTCATCGGCATCGCGAACACGCAGACGACCAACCTCGCGGTTGTGGCGCCTGGTATCGCGGAAGCGCTGATGGCGACCGCGATCGGTCTCGTCGCGGCCATTCCGGCGGTTATTTTCTACAACAAGTTCGCCCGTCAGATCGGCGACTTCAATAACCGCATGAACGGCTTCGTCGGCGAATTCCAGACGGTCCTGTCGCGCTACCTCGACCACAAGGTCTGAGCCTCGATCAAAGGGGACTGACCTATGGGAGTACAGCTCGGCAAAGGCGCGCCTAAACCCGGCGGGTTCGCAGAGAACGCCAACATCAACGTGACGCCCTTCGTGGACATCATGTTGGTGCTGCTGATCATCTTCATGGTCTCGGCGCCGCTGGCGACCGTGAACACGAAGGTGGATCTGCCGCCGACCAACGCGACGCCGTCGCCGCCGGACGAGAACAACAAGCCGCTCTTTATCAGTCTGCAGACGGACGGGACTCTGTATGTCGGTGACGTACAGATCGCCTCGGTCCAGGAACTGCCGGCTGAAATCGACAAGCAAGTTCCTCTCGAAAAGCGAGACGAAAAAGCCGTCTACATCCGCGCAGATCTCGACGTTCAGTACAAAAACGTCATGGATCTGATGAACCTGCTGCGCGACGCGAAGCTGAAAAAGATCGGACTGGTCGGCGAAAGCACGACCGGCTGACGACGGGGAAGCCAACCTTATGGGCATGAAGCTCGGAGCCGGAGGCGGCGGAGGGAAGAACGCCGCCTTCGACGAAAATAGCGAGATCAACGTCACCCCGTTCGTGGACGTGATGCTGGTTCTGTTGATCATCTTCATGGTGGCGGCACCGCTCGCCTCCGTGAACGTGAAAGTCGAACTTCCAAGGTCGAACGCGATACCGGAAGGAGCGCCGAACAAGCCGGTGTTCCTGTCGCTGCAAGCGAACGGTGCCGTCTATATCGGCGACGACAAAATCGGCTCGATCGAACAACTCGGCGCGAGACTCGAAAAAGAGATCCCGGTCGAGGCGCGCGACACGGCGCGCATCTATCTTCGCGGTGATCAGACCACCCAGTACCGCAAGGTCCTGGAGCTGATGAACCGGCTGCGCGACGCAGGCTTCTACAAAGTCGCGCTCGTCGGCGAAGAGATGGTGAAGTAGCAGAATGCGTCCAGGCATCATCATCTCGTTCGGGGCACACGTCGTGCTCGCGATCTACCTGGCGTACGCGCTCAGCTTCCAGGCGGTCGAACAACCGCCGGAAGAACAGGTCATCGACCTCGTCGCGCCGCCGCCGCCGCCACCGCCGCCCCCGCCACCGCCGCCGCCCCCCGAGCAGCCCAAGGTGCAGGAGCGTCCGCTCTTCATCCCGACCCCGTCGAAGATCGTGCAGGTGCCGACCACGGTGCCGGATCTGCCGATCCCGCCGCAGCCCAACCTGCAGCGTCAGCCGGGCCCGCCGACCTCGACCACGACCGACCGCGTGCTGCCGATGCAGCAGCCGTCGAAGCAGAGCGGTCCGCAACCGAGCTATCCGGACCGCGCCCAGGAGCGAAACATCGAGGGCTACGCCACGATGCGCTTCACCATCCGTTCCGACGGCACGGTGTCGGACGTCGAAGTCATCGAGGAAAATCCCGAGGGCTACGGCTTCGCGTCGGCGGCAAAGCGCGCCTTCGAACGCTGGACCTTCGCGCCCGGCACCAAGGACGGCAAACCCGTCGACAGTCCCGGCCGTACCTACCGCGTGACGTTCAAGCTGAAATAGTCAGCGCGAACCTCGCTCACGACAAACGCCCGCCAGGCTTTCCTGGCGGGCGTTTTTCGTTGGGAAGCCTGAGCCGACGAAGACGTGTCGTCTGAGCGGTTTCGACGGTTACGGCTATTGCAGGCGCGGCTCGCCGTTGTCGCTCGAAGCCTGATCGCCGGCGTATTCGAGCAGCTCGGCGAGCGCATCCATGGTCGCGTTCCAGCCCAGCTGATCGACCATCAACCCGAGGCCGATCAGCAACGGCCGTTGCGCCACGGTTTCGCGAGCCGGGCCGTCGCAGCCGGCCAGCGCTGCCTGCGCGCCGCCTTCGACCAGCCGGTGGAGAAAGGCGACCGTACCGGGCTGGCCGATCTCTTCCTGCGGCGGGGCGCAGGGCAGGTCAGCGGTATCGACCTCGATATGGCACGCGGTCTGGTGCGCCAGGCGCAGCATTTCGACGGCGGTGCCGCGATCGGTATTGGCCAGCCCGATGGCGACCAGTTCACCCAGCATCGTGCCCAATGCGTCGACGGTGCGCGCGCCGCTCTCGACCGCGGCGAGAAACACGGTTCCCACCGCCCAGCGGAGTTGGCGACGGATTGCGTCGCCGTTGCGGTCGCCGACCGCCACAGGGTCGCCCGAAGGCATCGGAATCGAGACATGAACTTGCGGCGTGTAGACCTGCCGCTCGGTGAGCCGTTTGAAGATCGTGACGATATCTTCGAGCATCGCGAAAACCCGGACCGTCCTTCGTAGCTTGAACCTACAAGCGCCGGAGCAGAGCAGGCAACCGTCCGCACCACTTGGCGCAGCCTGATCCCGAGCCTAAAAACGCCGCACCTCCATGACACCGCGAACAGAACCGGCCCATGCAAATCCATGATGTGCGCGTCCATCCCGAACGCGACCGCCTGCCCAAAACCGACCAGCTAGCCTGGAAGATCGCCGAGGTCGCGTCCGACCCGGTGGCGGTCGAACCCGCCGTGGTCGACATGATCGTGAACCGCATCATCGACAACGCATCGGTCGCGATCGCCGCGATCAATCGCGGTCCGGTCACGACGGCACGCGCGCAGGCGCTGGCGCATCCGCGTGCAGGTGGTGCGACCGTGTTCGGGTGCGGGCCCGACGTGCGCGTGCACGCCGAATGGGCCGCCTGGGCGAACGGCACCGCGGTGCGCGAACTCGACTATCACGACACGTTCCTGGCCGCCGATTACAGCCATCCCGGCGACAATATCCCGCCGATCCTCGCGGTCGCGCAGCAGCTCGGCAAAGACGGCAAGTCGCTGATCCGCGGCCTCGCCACCGGCTACGAAATCCAGGTCGATCTCGTTCGCTCGATCTGCCTGCACAAGCACAAGATCGATCACGTCGCGCATCTTGGACCTTCGGCCGCCGCCGGCCTCGGCACGCTGCTCGGGCTCGGCACCGACGTGATCTTCCAGGCGGTGCAGCAGGCGCTGCACGTCACCACCTCGACGCGTCAGAGCCGCAAGGGCGAGATCTCGAGCTGGAAGGCGTTCGCGCCGTCGCACGCGGGCAAGCTCGCGGTCGAAGCGGTCGATCGCGCGATGCGCGGCGAAGGCGCGCCGTCGCCGATTTACGAGGGTGAGGACTCGGTCGTCGCCTGGATGCTCGACGGTCCGGAGGCGCATTACAAAGTGCCGCTGCCGGGCAAGGGCGAAGCCAAGCGCGCCATTCTCGACACCTACACCAAAGAACATTCGGCCGAATATCAGAGCCAGGCGCTGATCGATCTCGCCTTCAAGATGGGCAAGCAGATCAAGGACTGGGATTCGGTCGAAGAGATCGTCATCCACACGTCGCATCACACGCATTACGTGATCGGCACCGGTTCGAACGATCCGCAGAAGGTCGATCCCAAGGCGAGCCGCGAAACGCTCGACCATTCGATCATGTACATCATCGCGGTGGCACTGCAGGACGGCGAATGGCACCACGTGCGTTCCTACGCGCCGGAACGCGCCCAGCGTCCCGACACGGTGGCGCTGTGGAAGAAGATCCGCACCGTCGAGGACCCGACCTGGACGGCGCGCTACCACTCGCAGGATCCGAACGTGAAAGCGTTCGGCGGCCGCGTCGAAATCAAGCTCAAGGACGGCAGCACGCTGGTCGACGAGCTTGCCGTCGCCAATGCGCACACGCTGGGTGCGACGCCGTGGGTGCGCAAACATTATGTCCGCAAGTTCGAGATCCTGACCGAAGGTCTGCTCGACCCGGCCGAGTCGAAGCGCTTCCTCGACCTCGTGCAGCGCTTGCCCGAGCTGTCGGCCCAGGAACTGCTCGGCCTCAACGTCGCCTTGCCGACCGGCAAGCTCGCGACGGGCAAGCAAGGTCTGTTCTGATTGATGACGAGCGCGTGACGACGCGGTGCGTCGTCACGCCGGGGGAGTTTTTCGGATGATCTATCTCACCGCCGCCGACCTGCCGACCAAGCCCGCCGGCGAACGTTTCCGCGAGCTGCTGGCGCGCAAGCAGATCCTGCAGCTTCCCGGCACCCAGAACGGTCTCGCCGCACGCCAGGCCAAGAATGCGGGCTTCGAGGCTTTGTACCTGTCGGGCGCGGCGATGACGGCGTCGATGGGCCTGCCCGATCTCGGCGTCATCACGGTCGACGAAGTCAGCTTCTTCGTGCGCCAGGTGACGCGCGCGTCGGGCCTGCCGGTGCTGGTCGACGGCGACACCGGCTATGGCGAAGCGCTCAACGTGATGCACATGGTGCGCACCTTCGAGGATGCGGGCGCCGGCGCCGTGCATCTCGAAGACCAGCTGCTGCCCAAGAAGTGCGGTCATCTCAACGACAAGAAACTCGCCAGCGCCGAGGACATGGCCGCCAAGGTGGCGGCGGCGGCGAAGGCGCGGCGTCATCTGGTCATCATCGCGCGTACCGACGCGGCGGCGAGCGAGGGCATGGACGGCGCCGTGGCGCGCGCCAAGCTGTACATGCAGGCCGGCGCCGACGCGATCTTCCCCGAAGCGCTGACCACGCGCGAAATGTTCGAGGAATTCGCCCGCCGCATGCAGGGCACGCCGTTACTCGCCAACATGACCGAGTTCGGCAAGACGCCGTTCTTCACGGCGAGCGAGTTCGAGCAGATGGGCTACAAGATGGTGATCTGGCCGGTGAGCGCGCTGCGCTGCGCCGCCAAGGCGCAGCAAGAACTGTTCAATGCGATCCGCCGCGACGGCGGCACGCAGAACATGGTCGAACACATGCAGACTCGCGCCGAGCTCTACGCCACGATCGGCTATCACGAATACGAAGCGCTCGACGCCTCGATCGTGACCACCGTGATCCCGCAGGGCATGCCCCAGAAAAACTAAGACAAAGAACCAACGGCGCGCCCCAGATGGCGCGCCACTCGGAGAGGACGTTCAAGCATGTCTGAGGCGATCGATATCAAAAAAGGTCTGGCGGGCATTTACGCCGACACGACCAAGATCTCGAAGGTGATGGAGGAGACCAACTCCCTCACCTATCGCGGCTATCCGGTCCAGGAGCTTGCGGCGCACTGCAAGTTCGAGGAAGTCGCCTATCTGATCTGGCACGGCGAACTGCCGATGCGCGAACAGCTGATGCATTTCGAACGCCAGGAGCGCGAGCATCGCTGGATCGGCGAGGATCTGGTCGACGTCCTCCGCAAGTTCCGCAAGAGCGCCCATCCGATGGACACGCTGCGCACCGGGCTGTCCTTCCTCGGCGTGCAGGATCCCGAGACCGAGGATAATTCGCCCAAGGCGAACCTCGAAAAATCGATCAAGATGTTCGCGCGGATTCCGACCATCGTCGCCGCGGACTATCGCATTCGCCACGGCAAGGATCCGATCAAGCCGGATCCCAAGCTCGGCTTCGCCGAGAACTTCTTCCATATGTGTTTTGGCGAAGTGCCGGCGCCCGAAGTGGTGAAGTGTTTCGACGTCTCGCTGACGCTTTACGCCGAACATTCGTTCAACGCGTCGACCTTCACTTCGCGCGTCATCGCATCGACCATGTCGGACATTTATTCGGCTGCGGTCGGCGGCATCTGCGCGCTCAAGGGACCGCTGCATGGCGGTGCCAACGAAGCCGTCATGCATATGATGCTCGAGGTCGACGACCCCAAGAAGGCCGAGAACTGGCTGCTCAGCAACATCGCCGACAAGCGTCTGGTGATGGGGTTCGGCCATCGCGTCTACAAGCATGGCGACAGCCGCGTGCCGACGATGAAGAAGGCCTTCCTCGAGATGGCCAAGATCAAGAACGGCCAGAAATGGGTCGAGATGTACGAGATCCTCGAGCGCACCATGCTCGAGAAGAAGAACATCCACCCCAATCTCGATTTCCCGACCGGCCCGGCCTATTACCTGATGGGCTTCGACATCCCGATGTTCACGCCGATCTTCGTGATGAGCCGCATCACCGGCTGGACCGCGCATGTGCTCGAGCAGAACGCCGACAACAAGCTGATCCGTCCGCTCGCCGCCTATGACGGCTCGGCGCAGCGCAAGGTCATTCCGATCGAGAAGCGCTGAAGCGTTTCGCCTTCCTCTTCGTCATGGCCGGGCCTGTCCCGGCCATGACGAGTGGTGGTGGTGGTCCTACGAAGATCCGGATTGGTGGATCCTGACGCGTTTCGGAGGCCGATCTAGCGTCGCCCCCATGAACCGACTTCACGCCGCCACGCTCGCCACGCTCGTCGCGGGCACGCTCGACTTTCTCGACGTCATCGTCTTTTACGGCCTCCGCAACAACCTGCCCCCGATCCGCATCCCGCAATCGGTCGCGGCCGGCGTGTTGGGTCAGCGATCGTTCGAGGGTGGCGCCGGCAGCGCGCTGCTCGGCACCGCGCTGCATTTCGCCATCATGTTCGTCGCCGCCTTCGTCTTCTTCGAGCTGGTGCGGCGCGTGCCGCTGCTGGCGCGGTCATGGATGCTCGGCGCCGTGGTGTTCGGCGTCGGCATGTTCTGCGTGATGAATTACGTGGTGCTGCCGCTCTCGGCGGCGCGCGTCCCGGCCTACTCGGCGGTGACGCTCGCCAACCAGTTGTTCGCGCATATCGTCCTGTGCGGCGGCCCGATCGCGTATTTCGCGATGCGGGCCGCGTCCGGCCAGACGGGTTCCGGCGGCTTCTCGCCTGCCTGAGTTCAGCCCGCGTCCTTCAGCGACGGCCGCGATCGGCTTACAACGATCTTGCCTTTTGATCGGGTTACGCCTATCACGCGATTTGATAGTCTTTCGCCTATCAACGCGTGGAGTTGCCCAATGGAAGCCGCCATTCGCACCCCGAAACAGTTGGGGAACGCGCTGGTCCGCGCCCGCGCCCAGGCAGGCCTGAACCAGCGCGCGCTTGCCGAGGCAATCGGCAGCTACCAGAGCACCATTTCCAGCGCTGAATCCGGCGGGCCGGGCGTACGGGTCCGAACTGTCTTTGAGATCCTCGCAGCGCTCGGCCTGGAGCTGGTCGTGCGTCCACGAAGCCAGCACAGCTGATGGCAGAAACGCTCGACGTCCGGCTGAACTTTCGCCACGTCGGTACGCTGCGTCGCGAATCCAGCGGCGCGGTCGAGTTTTGCTATGATGCGGCTTGGCTTGCCGCGGCGAACGGGTTCGGCATCTCGCTCTCCTTGCCGCGCATCGAGCGCGCCTATCGCGGTGATCCCGTGTTGGCGGTGTTCGAGGGGTTGCTTCCTGACAGTATCGACATTCGCCGGCACCTCGCCGAACGCGTCGGCGCACCGGGAATCGATGCGTTCAGCTTGCTCGGCAGCATCGGGCGCGATTGTGTCGGCGCGCTCCAGTTCGTGCCCCCTGGAACGGCGATCGACGCACCGGCGACGATTGCGGCCGAGCCTGCGAGCGAAGCCGTGATCGCGCACAAGTTGCGCAATCTCGGCCGTGCGCCGCTCGGTCTCGACCGCGACGAGGATTTCCGCATCTCGCTTGCCGGGGCGCACGAAAAGACCGCGCTGCTGCAGCGGGACGGACGCTGGTTCGTTCCACATGGTCCGACGCCGACGACGCATATTCTGAAACGGCAGATCGGCATGCTGCCCAATGGCATTGATCTGTCGGACAGCGTCGAGAACGAATTTCTGTGCCTCGCCTGGCTGCTTGCGATGGGCGCCAGCGCAGCTCGCGCGGTGATCGATACGTTCGAAGATCAGCGCGTTCTGACGGTCGAGAGGTTCGATCGTATGTGGCACGCAGACGGAACCGCGATCGATCGATTGCCGCAGGAAGATCTGTGCCAGGCCTGCGGTGTCTCACCGTTCCGGAAATACGAATCGGAGGGCGGTCCTGGCTTTCGCGAGATCTTCAGCCTGTTGCTCGGCGCCGATGAGCCGGCCCAGGACCGGCGCCTTATCCTACGCGCCAACCTGCTCTTCTGGTTGCTTGCGGCCACCGACGGACATGCAAAGAACTTCAGTCTGCATCTGCATGCACGCGGGTTTCACATGACGCCACTCTACGACGTCGTGTCGGCGCAGCCGGCGCTCGACGCGGCGCAACTGCCGCACAACAGCGCCAAGTTCGCGCTCTCGGTCGGCAAGCATCGTCATTATCGCCTGGATGAAATCACGGCGCGCCATTGGATCGAAACCGCGCGCATGGGAGCGATCGGCGAGCGCGAGGCGCGGGCAATCCTGCAGGAAGTCGCGGAAACGGCCGGACCGGCGTTTGACCAGGTACTCGAAGCGTTGCCGCCGCAGATCCCCGAAGCGCTCGCCGCCAGCATCGGCGGCGGGCTTCGGCGACGCGCGCGCGAATTGGCGAGCGCGCTGCAGGCGATCTGAGTTTAGAGAACGACCCGATCAAATTGATCGGGTCATGCTCTCTAGCTTTTTCGTAGAAAAACGCACTACGCCGCAGCCGCCTTCAGCTCGCCGCGCACCAGCGCGGCATAGTCGTCGCGCAGCGCCCGCGTGATCGGGCCGACCTGCAGGTGAAGGCCGTCGACTTCGCCGACCGCGGTGACTTCGGCGGCGCTGCCGGTGAGGAAGAGCTCGTCGGCGGTGGCGATTTCATAGGGCCACATCGGCCGCTCGATCACCTCGATGCCGCGCGCCCGCGCCAGATCCATCACCGTGCGGCGCGTGATGCCGTCGAGGAAGCAATCCGGCACCGGCGTGTGGATCTTGCCGTCCTTGACCACGAACAGATTGGCGCCGGTCGCTTCGGACAGGCGGCCGCGATAGTCCAACATCAGCGCGTCGTGGAACCCGGCCGCCTCGGCCTCGTGCTTCGACATGGTGCAGATCATGTACAGACCCGCCGCCTTCGACGCGCTCGGCGCGGTGTCGGGCGCCGGACGGCGCCAGCGCGCCCAGGTCAGGCGAATGCCGCGCTCGCGCAGCTCTTCGGAGAAATAGCTGCCCCAATCCCACGCCGCGATGGCGACATGGATCTTGGTCAGCTGCGCCGCGACGCCCATCTGCTCCGACCCGCGCCACGCCACCGGGCGCATATAGGCGTCGGTGAGCTTGTTGGCCGCCACCACCTGCTCGCAGGCGCGGTCGAGTTCGGCGACCGAATAAGGGATCTCGAACCCGAGCAGCTGGGCCGACTTGTGCAGGCGCGCCGAGTGGTCGCTGAGCTTGAAGACCTTGCCGCCATAGACGCGCTGACCTTCGAACACGCAGCTGCCGTAGTGGAGCGCGTGCGTCAGCACGTGAATTTTCGCGTCGCGCCACGGCTTCAGCTCGCCATCGAACCAGATCATTCCGTCGCGATCGTCCATCGGCACCAACGCCATCCCAGCCTCCAAGTCTTGCATTCGTGCTCAGTCGAGCGCGCGAACGATACGCAACGCCGGAAAACGCGGCCAGTCGCCGCGATGCAGAGCTGACAGAACGCAGCGTCGTTGCGCGTAGCGCGCGCCAATGTGCGGTGAACAGCCTTTGTCGGGCACATCCGCGCAGCCTCGTTGCGGCGGCGCCGAGGCCCGTGGCAGGGTAGGTCACGATGGCTGACCTAAAGTCCGGCGTGAATCCGCTGTTCCTGCGCGAGGAAGACCTGCGCCAGGGGATGGAATTGCTGTTTTGCGGCTGGCGCGATTTCGCCGGCGAGCCCGATCCGTTGCTGGCCCGGCGGCAGCTCGGCCGCGCCCATCACCGCGCCGTCTATTTCATCGGCCGCCATCCCGGCATCACGGTGGGCGAGCTGCTGTCGATCCTGAAGATCACCAAACAGAGCCTCGGTCGCGTCCTGACGCAGCTCGTCACCGATGGGCTGGTGGTGCAACTGCCCGGCGCGCGCGACCGCCGGCAGCGCTGCCTGAAACTGACCGCAACGGGCGAGGCGCTCGAACGCGAACTGACCGAGACGCAGCGCCAGCGCCTGGCCCGCGCCTACCGGACCGCGGGCGCCGAAGCGGTCGAAGGCTTTCGGCAGGTGCTGCTGGGCCTGGTCGACGAGCGCGACCGCAACCGCCTGGCCGGCGCGCCGGCGCCGCAGGCGCCTCAGCGCCGCTGATGCAGGCCAACCCGCATGTTCTGGCGGTGGATGACGACGCGCGCCTGCGTTCGTTGCTGCGCCGCTATCTCGCCGAGCACGGTTTTCTCGTCACCACGGCCGCGGACGCCAGACAGGCGCGCTCGCTGCTGCGCCTGTTTCGCTTCGACGTGCTGGTGCTCGACGTGATGATGCCGGGCGAAAGCGGACTCGATCTGGCGCGCGAACTGCACGCGACCAATCCGACTCCGATTCTGATGCTGACCGCACGCAGCGAAGCCGACGACCGCATCGCCGGGCTCGAAGCCGGCGTCGACGACTACCTGCCCAAGCCGTTCGAGCCGCGCGAGCTGGTGCTGCGCATCGCCGCCATACTGCGCCGCGCACCGGCGCCCGCGCAGGCCACGTCGGTGCGGCTGGGCCGTTTCCGGTTCGACCTGCATCGCGCCGAACTCGACAGCGACGACGGCCCGGTCAAGCTGACCGAAGCCGAAGCGTCGCTGCTGCGCGTGCTGGCGCAGGCGCCCAACGCCATCGTCAGCCGCGAAGAACTGGCCGAACGATCGGGCGCCACCGTCAATGCGCGCTCGGTCGACGTGCAGGTGACGCGCCTGCGCCGCAAGATCGAGGAAGACCCCAAGCTGCCGCGCTATCTGCAGACGGTTCGAGGAGCGGGCTATGTCCTCCGTCCCGACTGACGCGCCGGCGCCGTCGCATTCCGGTTGGCTGAAACGCATCCTGCCGCGGACGCTGTTCGGCCGTTCGCTGCTGATCATCGTGACGCCGGTGATGCTGCTGCAAATGGTCACGACCTATCTGTTCTTCGATCGTCATTGGAGCGCGCTGACGCGCTCGCTCGCTTTCTCGGTCGCCAACGAGATTGCGCTGATCATCGACGATATCGAACATGCCGCGAGCGAGACGCAGATCCCTGCCATCTGCGATGCGCGCGGCAAGCAGCTCGACCTGGTGATCAGCTACCAGCCGCGCGCCGAACTGGGCGACCAGGTGCTGGTGCCGTGGAATCCGCTGGTGCGCCGCATTCTCGGCCAGGCGCTCAACGAAAAGGTGCATCGCCCGTACGAGATCGGCACCTACGTGCCCGAGGACTGGGTCGAGATTCGCGTGCAGCTCGACCAGGGCGTGTTGACGGTGCTGTCGCCGCAGCGGCGCCTGTTCAGCTACACGACCTATCTCTTCGTGCTGTGGATGCTCGCCGCGTCGATCCTGCTGGCCGGGGTGGCGATCCTGTTCATGCGCAACCAGGTGCGTCCGATCCGCCGCCTCGCCATCGCCGCCGATTTGTTCGGCAAAGGCCGCGAAGTCGAGAAATTCAAGCCTGAAGGTGCCTCCGAAGTGCGGCAGGCGGCGGCCGCGTTTCTCGGCATGAAAGACCGTATCAAGCGTCAGATCGCGCAGCGCACCGAAATGCTGGCCGGCGTCAGCCACGATCTGCGCACGCCGCTGACGCGCATGAAGCTGCAGCTGGCGATGCTGCCGGAAGGCGAGGCGCGGGAAGGATTCGCCGACGACGTCGCCGAGATGGAGCAGATGATCGAGGCCTATCTCGCCTTCGCGCGCGGCGAGGGGACCGAGGCACCGGCCGAGACCGACCTCGACCAGCTCGTCGCCGACTGTGTCGATCGCGCGCGCCGCGGCGGCCGCCCGATCGGGCTGACCTTGGTCGAACCGATCCACGCCACGTTGCGCGCGCAGGCGATGAAACGCTGCGTCGACAATCTGATCGGCAACGCGCTGCGCTACGCGCGCAACATCGCGGTAACGGTGCGCCGCGACGGTCCGGTGGCCGAGATCGTGGTCGACGACGACGGTCCCGGCATTCCGGCGTCACGCCGTGAAGACGTGTTCCGTCCCTTCATGCGATTGGAAGCGTCGCGCAATCTCAAGACGGGCGGGGCCGGGCTCGGCCTCACCATCGCGCGCGACATCGCGCGCGGTCATGGCGGCGACGTGCTGCTGTCGGATTCGCCGATGGGCGGCCTGCGGGCGCGGGTACGGCTGCCGCTGTAGCCCCGGCCGCAGCCTCAGGTAAGTCGAACGAAGTAAACAGGATCGCCGTTTCCGCGTGCCCCGATCACCGGCCGGGTCTAGCCTCGCGCCGTACCGGGAGGTGGACGATGGACGAAAGCAAACGACGCTGGCTTTTACGGGCCGGCCAGCTTGGCGCGGCTGCGCTGTTCCTGCCATCTGCCGTGCGCGCGGCCGAGCTGTTGCCCAGCACGCCGTCAATGGACATGGGCCCGTTCTATCCGGTGCGGCGGGGCGTCGAGCAGGATGCCGACCTGACCCGGCTCGCCGGGCATCGTGCGCGTGCCAAAGGTGAGGTGATCGAAGTGCGCGGCCGCGTGCTCGGGCGCGACGGCACGCCGGTGCGTGGTGCGCGCATCCAACTTTGGCAAGCCAATGCGGCGGGACGTTACGACCATCCGGGCGATCGGAACGATGCGCCGCTCGACCCGGACTTCCAGAGTTCCGCGCAGCTCGTGTCCAAGGCAGATGGCGCGTTTCAGTTTTTGACCGTGATGCCGGGCGCCTATCCGGCGGCCGACTTCATCCGCGCCCGGCACATCCATTTCGACGTGGCCGGCAGCGCAACCCGGCTCGTCACCCAGATGTACTTCCCGGACGATCCGCTGCAGGCGAAGGACCCCGTGTTCCACCACGACGTGGATCACTATGCGCAGTTGCCGTCGCAGATCTTCGGCAAGCCGGCGCCGAACGAAGCGGCGTCAGAGCCAGGCGCAAAGCTGTTCCACTACGACATCGTGCTCGATTCCGGCTGAAGACCAGAACGCACGCTTCAATACATCCGCCCGCCGTCCGGCACGGTGCGTTCGGGTGCCAGCAGCACGACTTCGCCATGTTGGTCGGGCACGCCCAGCACCAGCACTTCGCTGGTGAACGGGCCGATGCGTTTGGGCGGGAAGTTGACGACCGCCAGCACCTGCCGGCCGACCAGCGCGTCCGCTGCGTAGTTCTGGGCGATCTGCGCCGATGAGCGCTTGCGGCCGATGCCGGCGCCGAACTCGATCTCGAGTTTCAACGCCGGCTTGCGCGCTTCAGGAAATGCTTCGGCCGCAACGATGGTGCCGACGCGAATGTCGACCGCCGCGAAGGCGGCAAGCGCATCGACAGAAGCGGAAGCCGCAAGGGCTTCGCTCACTCGCCCGGCTTTGCCTTGCGGATCGCGTCTTTCAGTTCGCCCAGCCCTTCGCTGACGCGCTTGGACAGGACTTCGGCCGCCTGCGAATTCGAGGCCGCGATCGTTTCGCTGAGCTCGCGCATATGGGCCAGCGTCTTTTCGAACGAGGCTTTGACCAGGTCGGTCTGGCGCGCGGCCTTTTCGGCCGGGCCGGGCTCGGACGCCACACCCTTCGCCATGTCGGCGAACTCGCTGGCGAAGGCGCGCATCGCTTCGGCCTGGCGTTGCATGACTTGCTGCACGCCTTCGAGCGCAAGCTGGTTGGCGCGGGTCAGCGCTTCCAGGTTTTTTCGCTGCGAAGCGATGATCTGCTCCATGTCGACGCCCGGCACTTTGAGCTGCTCGAACATGCGCGCGAAATCAGTCGAGAACGGGTCGGCCATGAAATCCTCCTAGAAAGGTAAGGTCAGGTAAGGCCGAGCCACCGCTCGGCGCGCCGCAGATTCTGGTCGAGGGCGGCCATGGTGCGGGGACTGTCCTCGCCCTCGTCGGACAGCCACGTGCGGAAGCTCCTCGCATAGAGCGCGCCCAGCGCCGCAATGCGCAGCGGCGCCAGCGGACCGATCGCAGGCGCCTTCGCCGCTTCGAGCATCCAGGCCATGGAACGACCGAGCGCACCGATCAGTGCCGCCGCCGCAATCGGATCGCCGCCGAAATCGCGCAGCACCGCGCGCAGCCCGGCGCGATAGGGGCGGAGCGAGTCAAATCGCTGCATCAGCACGTCGAACAGCCGCTCGCGCGGCGGGTCGTCGAGCGTCAGCCCGGTCGAAGCGCGCAGCACGGCGCGGTCGGCTTCTTCGGTGATGCCGGTGAGGATCGCGGCCTTGTCGATCGCGATCTCGTGCAGGCTCGCGAGGTCGCGGCCGGCAGCGGCGGCGATCTCGCCCATCGTCGTGCGCAGCCAACCCTGCTCGGCGGCGAGCCGCATGGCGGCGGCATAGACGGCGTGGCGCGTCTCGTCCTGGAAAGGAGCGTCGGTCATATGCGCTCTAGATAAACCCGCGGCGCCAGGCCGCAACAGCGACCAGCAGCCAGGCCACGAGGAAGGCGAGCCCGCCGACCGGCGCCACGGCGCCCCACCAGCTCGGCCCGTCCCAGGCCAGCGCATAGAGCGCGCCCGGAAATGCGACGAGGCCGAGCGTGAAACAGGCGGCGGCTCCGCGCGACGGTGCCAGGGCCAGGCTGGCCAGCAGCGCCACCGCATGAATCAGCTGCCAGGTCGCGCCGGTGGTCAGCAATTGCTGGGCTTTCGAGCCCGCCGGCGCGGCATGGGCGCCGAACGCACCGGCCGCCACCGCCAGCGCGCCGCACACGGCTGCGACGGTGCACCACGCCGCACGCTCCCTCGCCAACATGCCGTTTCTCCTTGGCTCGGACCCGCGGCCACGGCTAGAGGAGGGTCCCGCGCCACGGCGTGATTTGGCGAGCCCACTTCCTTGTCCGACATTTCATCTGCCGTTCCGCCCCCGGGCGTCCATGAGCGCGATTCCGCGGCGGCGTCCGCCATCGAACTCTCGGTGGTGGTGCCGGTCAAGAACGAGGCCGACAACATCCTGCCGCTGATCGAAGAGATCGATCGCGCGCTGACGCCGACCGGCGTCGCGTACGAGATCGTCTATATCGATGACGGTTCCAACGACGCCACGCCGGCCAGGCTCGCCGAAGCGGCGAAAATTTTTCCGCGTCTGCGCCGTCTGCGTCACGCCCGGAGCTGCGGACAAAGCGCTGCGATCCGCAGCGGCGTGTTCGCGGCGCGGGGCTATGCGATCGCCACGCTCGACGGCGACGGACAGAACGATCCCGCCGACCTGCCGCGGCTGTGGACCGCGCTCACCGCCGCCGGCGCTGATCTCGCGATGGTTGCGGGGCAGCGCGTCAAGCGTCGCGACACGCTGGTGCGCCGCTGGTCGTCGCGCATCGCCAATGGCGTGCGTGCGGGCCTGCTCGGTGACGACACGCCCGATACGGGTTGCGGACTCAAACTGTTTCGGCGCGACGCGTTTCTGCGCCTTCCCTATTTCGACCATATGCACCGCTTTCTGCCCGCGCTGATGAAGCGCGAGGGGTTGAAAGTGGGCCAGGAAGCGGTCAATCACCGGCCGCGCGAACGCGGCACGTCCAAATACGGCATCAACAACCGTCTCTGGGTATCGCTGGTCGATCTCGTCGGCGTGATCTGGCTGCAGTCGCGCGCGCGTCATCCCGCAAGCCGCGCCGTCGAATTGCGCGACTGACTGAACCACAGACTCTACCGACCAGCAGAAAGCTCGAAGATGACCGCTTCCCGTTATGACGTGCTCGGCATCGGCAACGCGATCGTCGACGTGATCGCGCAGATCGATGACCAATTCCTGGTGCAGAACCAGGTCACGCGCGGCGCCATGACGTTGATCGACGACGAGCGTGCCGAGCAGCTCTACGCGGCGATGCCGGCTGGCTTGGAGATGTCGGGCGGCTGCGCCGGCAACACCGTCGCGGGCGTCGCGTCGCTGGGCGGCCGCGCCGCCTATATCGGCAAGGTGCGCAACGACCAGCTCGGCGCCGTCTTCACACATGACATTCGCGCCGGCGACATCGAATTCACCACCTCGCCCGCGATGATGGGGCCGCCGACCGCGCGTTGCCTGATTCTGGTGACCCCGGACGGCGAACGTTCGATGAGCACCTTTCTCGGCGCCTGCACGACGCTGTCGACCGACGACATCGATGCCGAGCTGGTCGGGGCGTCGGCGGTGACGTATCTCGAAGGCTATCTGTTCGATCCGCCCGCGGCGCAGCAGGCATTTTATGAGGCGGCGCGCATCGCGCACAAAGCCGGACGCAAAGTCGCGCTGACTCTGTCGGATTCATTCTGCGTCGATCGCCACCGCGCCGCGTTCCGCGACCTGGTCGAAGGCCATGTCGATATTCTGTTCGCCAACGAACATGAAATCGCATCGCTCTACGAGACGTCGTTCGACGAAGCGGCGGCAATCGTACGGACCAAGTGCGATCTCGCCTGCCTCACGCGCGGCGCCAAAGGCTCGCTGATCCTGTCCCCGGCGGAAGCCGTCACGGTGCCGGCAGCGCCGGTCGACAAGGTCGTCGATACGACCGGTGCCGGCGACCTGTACGCGGCCGGCTTTCTCTATGGCTGGGCGACGGGCCGCTCGCCGGCACAGGCGGGCCGCATCGGTTCGATCGCGGCCGGCACCATCATCGCGCAGGTCGGTGCCCGCCCGCAGCGCCGCCTCGCGGATTTGATCTAATATCTCAAATTTGATCTGATTGCTCGATCGCGCAACTTCCAAGTTCGGCGCCGATCTGCGTATCGTCGCCGGACTGGGGAGCATTGGCGGGAACCGAAATGGCTCGAATTCTCGTCGTCGATGACGAGCAGGTCGTGTGCGAGCTGGTCGAATCGATATTGCAGAGCGCCGGCCATGAAACGCGCCGCGCGGCCGATGGCACGACCGCGGTCGAGCTGATCAACGCCGAGACATTCGACCTCATCGTCACCGACATCTTCATGCCGGGCGAAGACGGGCTCGGTTTATTGCGGCATCTTCGCGCGATCCGGCCGTCTTTGCCGGTGCTGGTCTTCACCGGAAAGGTCGACGCGATGTTCGACGCGCTCGATTTCGCCGAGAAACTCGGCGCCGCAGCGGTGCTGCGCAAGCCGCTCGAACGGGTCTCGTTTCTTGCCGGGGTGGATCGCGCGCTGGCGTCTGCCCGATAGCCTGACCGCCTGGCGAACACCCCGCTTGACGCGCGAGTCGCGGCTTCGCATCCTCGGTCCAGCTCTGATTCACGATGATGCAGGGACCCGCTGTCGTTCATGCAGCCGCCAACTCTTCTGATCGTCGATGATGATGCTTCCGTCCGCGATCTGTTGGCAGTGATCCTGGCCCGGGCCGGTTACATCGCGCTCTGCGCCGGCGATGGACTCGAAGCCGCCGAACAACTCCGCCGCCACCAGGTCGATCTGGTGCTGACCGACGTCTACATGCCGGGCGAAGACGGGCTGTTCGTGCTGCGCGCCGCCAACGAATTGCGCATCGGCGTGGTGGTCTTCACCGCCGAGCGCGACGCCGAATTCGATCCGCTGCGCTCGGCCCAGCAGCTCGGCGCCAGCGCCGTGCTGCGCAAGCCGTTCGACCCCGATCTGATCCTGAAGACGGTGCGCGCCTGCCTTGCCATGGGCAGCAAGGACGGCGCCATCCGCGCCGCCTGACATCGGTCGAGTTCTCGGGGCTGCCGGCGACTCGGAACATACAGCGGCGTCTGGTGCTTTTTGCGGGTACGAACCAACGGGGACGATCCTGCAATGAAGTACATCCTGCTCTGGGCGTTGGGCATTCCGTTGCCGATTCTGTTGATCATCTATCTGTTCTTCCGCTGAGCGGACTCCCGAACAAGGGCTGATCTCGACGGGCACGCGATCGGACCGGTATCGTCCGGTCATGATCGCGATGCCCAAACCCGATCCGCAGATTCTCGCGCGCCGCCAAGCGATCGCGGCGCAGCTGCGCACGCTGCTCCCCGCCTCGAGCGTCATCGCCGAGACCGAGCGCATGCGCGCTTATGAAAGCGACGGGCTTACCGCCTATCGCCAGGTGCCGCTGGTGGTGGCCTTGCCCGAGACCACGCAGCAGGTCGCGGACGTGCTGCGCTGGGCCCGCCGGGAAGGGATCAAGATCGTGCCGCGCGGCGCCGGCACGTCGCTCTCGGGTGGTGCGCTGCCGGTTGCCGACGCCATCGTGCTCGGCCTCGGCAAGTTCAAGGCGGTCCTCGACATCGACTATGCCAACCGCACCGTCACGGTGCAGCCCGGCGTCACCAATCTCGCCATCAGCAACGCGGTCGACGCGGCCGGCTTCTATTACGCGCCCGACCCGTCGTCGCAGATCGCCTGCACCATCGGCGGCAACGTCGCCGAGAATTCCGGCGGCGTGCATTGCCTGAAATACGGGCTCACCACGAACAATGTGCTCGGCCTCGAATTCGTCACGCCCGAGGGCGAGATCGTGCGGATCGGCGGCAAGCATCTCGACTCGCCGGGCTACGACCTGCTCGGCCTGCTCACCGGTTCGGAAGGGCTGCTCGGGATCGTCACCGAAGTGACCGTGCGCATTCTGCAGAAGCCCGAAACGGCGCGCGCCTTGCTGCTCGGCTTCGCATCGGCGGAACAGGGCGGGGATTGCGTCGCCGCCATCATCGCCGCCGGAATCATACCGGGCGGCATGGAGATGATGGACCGCCCCGCGATCCACGCCGCCGAGGCGTTCGTCCAGGCCGGCTATCCGCTCGACGTCGAAGCTTTGTTGATCGTCGAGCTCGACGGCTGCGCCGCCGAAGTCGACCATCTGATCGGACGCGTCGAAGCGATCGCGGCTTTGCATGGCGTCGTGGTCAGCCGCGTTTCGACGACCGAAGCCGAACGTCTGCGGTTCTGGGCCGGGCGCAAGGCGGCGTTCCCCGCCGTCGGCCGCATCAGCCCCGATTATTACTGCATGGACGGCACCATCCCGCGCGCCGCGCTGCCGCGCGTGCTGGCGGCGATGCGCGACATGTCGGCCAAATACGGGCTCGGCGTCGCCAATGTCTTCCATGCCGGCGACGGCAACCTGCATCCGCTCATTCTCTACGACGCGAACGTGCCGGGCGAACTCGACCGCGCCGAAGCGTTCGGCGCCGATATTCTCAAACTTTGCGTCGATGTCGGCGGCGTCCTGACGGGCGAGCACGGCGTCGGCGTCGAAAAACGTGACCTGATGGAATACCAGTTCGACGCCGTCGATCTCGAACAGCAGCATCGGTTGAAATGCGCCTTCGACGTCGATCTGCGCTTCAACCCGGGCAAAGTGTTTCCGACCCTGCATCGCTGCGCCGAAGAAGGCCGCGTGCACGTGCATCGCGGTGAAACGCGTTTCCCCGACCTGCCGCGTTTTTAGACCGTGACTGAATTCTCCAACCGCCTGCGGCCGCGCGACGAGGCCGATCTGGCTGAGCTCGTGCGCACCGCGACCGGCCCGCTCGAACCGATCGGCGGCGGCACCAAACGCATGATGGGCGCGCCGGTCGAAGCCACGCCGCTCGACCTCGCCGCCTTCAACGGCATCATCGCCTACGAACCCGCCGAGCTGACGATGAGCGTCGGCGCCGCGACGCCGCTTGGCGTGGTCGAACGCGAACTCGAAGCCAGGCAGCAGATGTTCGCCTTCGAGCCGATGGATCCGCGCGTGCTGCTGGGCAGCCCGGGCGAGCCGACCGTCGGCGGCACGGTCGCCGCGGCGCTGGCCGGTCCGCGCCGCGTCAAGGCGGGCGGCGCGCGCGATCATCTGCTCGGGCTGAAAGCGGTGAACGGCCGCGGCGAGGCGTTCAAGGCCGGCGGCCGCGTGGTCAAGAACGTCACCGGCTACGACGTGCCGAAACTGTTCGCGGGCAGCTGGGGCACGCTGGGCGTGATGAGCGAGCTGACCTTGAAAGTCCTGCCGGCGCCCGAAACCGAACGGACCCTGATTCTCGATGCGGACGACGCCTCGGGCGCGATTTCGCTGCTGGCGCGCGCGCTGGGCTCGTCGCATGAAGTCACGGGCGCTGCCGTGGTCGATGGGCGCGCCGCAATCCGGCTCGAAGGATTCGGTCCGTCAGTCGCCTGGCGCGTCGGCGCGCTGCTGCGCGAACTGGGTTCGCCCGACGCGGCGACGCTCGAACCGGCTGCGTCGCGAAGCTTCTGGCGCGACGTGCGCGACGTGCGCTCGTTGGCCGAAGCGCCGATCGTGTGGCGAGTCTCGACGGTTCCGTCGCTCGCCGCCGCCTTCGTCGCGCGCGTCGCGCTGTCGGCGCAGCTGCGCGTGCTGTATGATTGGGGCGGCGGGCTGGTGTGGCTCGGGCTCGACGCGGCGTATGAAGATCTGGTGCGCGGCGCGCTGGCCGAGGGCCACGCCATGCTGTTCAAGGCGCCGGCCGAAATTCGCGCGCGCGTGCCGGTGTTCCAGCCCGCGCCAAGCGGGCTCGCCGACCTCGAACGCCGCGTGAAAGCGAGCTTCGATCCCGACAATCGTCTGAATCCCGGACGGATGGGGCGATGACCATTTCTTGCTGTCATCCCGGCGACGGCCGGGACCCATTCCGCCGCAGCCCCCGACGTTTCCGGTTCGCCCCGTCGATGGGTGCCCGCCTCCGCGGGGATGACAGGTTTATTTGAATGCAAACCAACTTCACCACCGAGCAGCTTGCCGATCCCGACGTCGCCGCGTCGGAGAAGATCCTGCGCGCCTGCGTCCATTGCGGCTTCTGCACCGCGACCTGCCCGACCTACGTGCTGCTGGGCGACGAACTCGACAGTCCGCGCGGCCGCATCTACCTGATCAAGCAGATGCTGGAAGAGGGCAAGCCGGCGACGCGCGACGTGACCACGCATCTCGATCGCTGCCTGTCGTGCCTCGCCTGCATGACGACCTGTCCGTCGGGCGTGCACTACCAGCATCTGATCGACCATGCGCGCGCGCATGTCGAAGAGACCTATCGCCGGCCGTGGCACGACCGCACGCTGCGCGCGCTGCTCGCGTTCATCCTGCCGCATCCGAAACGTTTCCGCGTCGCGCTGCTGGGCGCGGCGCTGGCGCGGCCGTTCCGCTTTGTGCTGCCGCCCGGCCGGCTGCGCGCGATGCTGGACATGGCGCGCGACGTGCCGGGACCGGACGCGACCGATCGCGACGGCGTGTTTCCCGCGCTGGGTCGGCGCCGCGCCCGCGTCGCGCTGCTGGCGGGATGCGCCCAGCGCGTGCTGGCGCCGTCGATCAACGCGGCCACGATCCGCCTGCTGACGCGGCACGGTGTCGAAGTGGTGGTGACCGGCGGCTGCTGCGGCGCGCTTCCGCATCATCTCGGCAAGGTCGATCCCAGCCACGAACTCGCCGCTTCCTTGATCGGGCAGTGGGTTGCCGAACTCGACGGCGAAGGGCTCGACGCCATCGTCGTCAATGCCTCGGGCTGCGGCACGCAGGTCAAGGATTACGGCTGGATGTTTCGCGACGATCCCGCGCTGGCCAAGGATGCGGCGCGGGTGTCGTTGCTGGCGCGCGACATCACCGAGTTCGTCACCACGCTGGATCTCCCGGCGCCGTCGCAGGGCAGCGGACTCACCGTCGCCTATCACAGCGCCTGTTCGATGCAGCACGGGCAGAAGATCACGCGCGAGCCCAAGGCGCTGCTGCAGGCGGCGGGCTTCACCGTGCGCGAACCGCTCGACGCGCATCTCTGCTGCGGTTCGGCCGGCACCTACAATCTGCTGCAGCCCGCGATCGCGTCGCAGCTGAAAGCGCGCAAGGCCGCCACGCTCGCCGCCACCGGCGCCGATCTGATGGCGACGGGCAATGTCGGCTGCATGACGCAGCTCGCCGACGCCGTCGGCATGCCGGTGGTGCACACGGTCGAGCTGCTCGACTGGGCCACTGGCGGCCCCAGGCCGGAAGCCCTGGGAAGCAGATAGTCCGTGAGCGACGAGTTCGAACAATTCCGCGCCTGGATCGGTCGCAGCGAGACTGCGCACGACACGGTCGAGCCGTGGCGCGCGCAGGCGCTCGCGGGCGCGCTCGATCGCGCGCAACCCTGGCCCATGGTGGGCGAGGCGCTGCCGGCCTGCTGGCACTGGATCCTGTTTCGCCCCGTCGTCGCCGCCTCGGCGACCGGCGAGGACGGTCATCCCGCGCGCGGCGGCTTCCTGCCGCCGGTGCCGCTGCCGCGCCGCATGTGGGCGGGCGGTCGTCTCAAATTCCACCAGCCGCTGGTGATCGGCGAAGCGGCGCGGCGTGTCTCGACGGTGAAAGACGTGCGCGCCAAGCAGGGCAAGAGCGGCCCGCTCGTCTTCGTCGAAGTCGAGCACAAGATCGAAGGCACCAAGGGTCTCGCGATCGAGGAGCAGCACGACATCGTCTATCGCGGCGTCGAAGGCGCTGCGGTCGCGACCAGCGAAGCGCCCGGCGAGACCGGGCAGTGGAGTCGCGTCTGGACTCCCGACGAGGTGCTGCTCTTCCGCTATTCGGCGCTGACCTATAACGGGCACCGCATCCATTACGACCGGCGCTACGTCACCGAGGTCGAGCATTATCCCGGCCTGATCGTGCACGGTCCGCTGATCGCGACCTTGCTGCTCGAACTGGCCTCGCAGGTGAAATCGGCACGCTTGCCGTCGAGTTTCGAATTCCGCGCCCGGCGCCCGGTATTCGACGGCACCACCCTCACCACCCACGCCGCGCCGGCCGGGCATGGCGGCTTGCGGCTGTGGGCGACGGACCAGGCCGGTGCCATGGCGATGGAAGCCGAGGCGGGCTACGCCGCCTTCTGAGCGGCGACTTGACGGGCAGGGGCCGGCCGGTGTTTTTCGCCCCCATGATGAACTTTCTCGCCGACCATCTCGACTACGTCATCATCGGTGCCGCGGTCGTGTTCTTTTTCTTCCAGGTCGAATTCGCGGGCCGCGGCTCGCACTGAATTCCGTCAGTAGAGATAGTCACCCCGTGCCTGCGCATCGCCGGGCGCGATGCTCAGCAGCTGGCCTTGCGCGTCGAACAGGCAGTGCCAGCCTTCAGGCTTGGCGCCGGGTCCGGTCACCACGTTGATGGTGATGGCGCTCAGTCCGGGGCGTGTCAGGGTCGCAGGCGGACCGACCAGGTTCAGCGGCCGGCCCGCGTAACTGGCGCGCGAGATTTCGCTGCGGCAGATCTCGGTTTGGGTCTCGGCGGCACGGATACGATAGCCCAGCGCGGTCGGCGGCGGCGCGCAGCCGGCAAGCGCGGCGAGTACGGCGAAGCTGCAGACGATGTGGCGCATGGGACTCTCCTCGCGGGACGAAGCTAGCGCCTTCCCTCACGCCACCAAGCCCCGGCCAGTGCGACCGCGAACAGGGCGAGCGCCAGCGACGGCGGCATCAACGGCAATTCGCGCGTGCCGGTGACCTGGTAGCGGCCGTTGCGCGTCAGGCCGAGCCAGCCGCCGCCCGAGGCGGGCCGGTCGGCGTCGACGCGACGAATGTCGGGGACGCCGTCGGCGAGCCAGCGCACCGCACCGCCGGTCGCCGCCGCGACCGGTGCCAGCTTGGCGTCGGTCGAACGCGCATCCATCAACTCGGGCGGGTTCAAACGGCCGACCACCGCGAACGCGACCTTGTCGTCCTGGGTCAGGCGATGCACGCCAGGTTCGTTGGCCACGAAACTGCCGCGCGCAATGCCGTCGTCCCCGGTGGTCGTCAGCGGCACGTCGAAAATATGCCCGCCGGGCTCGGTCACGTGCACGTTGCTGTCGACGCGCTGCAGGCTTTGCCGTTCGACCGTGACGCGCGCGCCGTCGACCTTGGCGCGCAGCTCGTCTTCTTCGAGTTCGGGTTCTTTCATCAGCCAGTGCGCGAGACGGCGCAACAGCTCGCCCTGCGGACCGCCGCCCTCATAGCCGCGCGACCACAGCCAGATCTGGTCCGACGCGAGCTGCGCCACGCGCCCGTCGCCGACGCGATCGAGCAGCAGCAACGGACGCTGCTGCGCGCCCTGCATCACGACCTGCCCGCGCTGCACCGAAATATCGACCTGGCGCAGCCAGCTTCCCCAGCTCGGCTGTTCGCCTGCAGCACCGGCGCCCGGCAGCCCGGCGGTAACGGGATGGCGTCGGCCGAGTTCGGTGACGCTGGGCCGGAACGCGCCCAGCACCGGCGGTGCGCGCGTCGGCGCGCCCGGCAGCACGCCGCGCAGCGCGGTGCGATAGAGCGACAGCGGCGTCGAGAAGCCGGGACCGCTGGCTTCCAGAATCGCGCCGCCGCGTTCGACGTACTGGGCCAGGTTTTCGTAGTAGGGCGGCGGCAGGATCCCGCGCTGCTCGTAGCGATCGAAGATGACGAGATCGAATTCGTGCAGCTTGACCTCGAACAGTTCCTTGATCGGGAACGCGATCAGCGACAGTTCGCGGATCGGCGTGCCGTCCTGCTTGTCGGGCGGACGCAGGATGGTGAAGTGAACCAGATCGACCGACGGGTCGCTCTTGAGCAGGTTGCGCCAGGTGCGCTCGCCATTATGCGGCTCGCCCGAAATCAGCAGCACGCGCAGCCGCTCGCGCACGCCGGTGACGACGATGGCGGCGCGGTTGTTGGCCAGCGTCAGCTCGCCGCCCGGCGCCGCTTCGACTTCGATTTCGAAGACGTTGGGCCCGCCATGCACGATCGGCAGGTTGATGTTGCGGTCGGCGCCAACCGGCAGGTCGAAGGTGGCGCTGTCGGTACCGTCGCGCGTGACGCGCACCGTGGCGCTCCCAGCGCCGATGCCGGGCGAGTCCTCGATCTTGAACGTCGCCTGCGCGGTCTTGCCGACGATGCCGTAGGTCGGGGCGCGCTGCACCGCGAGTCGGCGGTCGCGCTCGTCCTGTTTGCCCGAAATGAGTCCGTGCACGGGGCCCAGCCCGTCGGGCTTGCCCGGCACGTCGTGAACCTGCCCGTCGGTGATCAGGATCGCGCCGGCGCGGCGATCGCGCGGCACGTCGCCATAGGCCGCGTCCAGCGCGCCGAACAGGCGCGTCTCGTCCATCGGCTTGCCGTCGTCGCCGACCGTGACGACCCGCGTTTCGAGATCGGGGAACAGCGCCAGCTTCTGCCGCAGCGCGTCGAGCGCATCGCGTGCCTGCGGCAGGCGATCGCCCATGCGCTGGCTGGGCGAAGCGTCGAGCACGACCACCGCCACGTCTTTCACCGGCTCGCGTTTTTCCTCGACCAGCGACGGGCCGGTGAGCACCAAGGTGAACAGCGCCACGCCCAGCGCGCGCAACAGCGCGCCCGCCGATCCGCGCAGCGCGCCGAGCAGCACGATGGCGAACCCGATCGTGGCCAGCGGCGCGATCAGCCACCACGACACCAGCGGATCGAACGCGATGCGCGCGACATCCATGATTATTGGCCCAGCCGCTGTAAAATGAACGGCACGTGCACCTGATCGGCTTTGTAATTGCCGGTCAGCGCGTACATGACGAGGTTGACGCCGAAGCGTGCCGCCTGTTCGCGCTGGCGTCCGCCACCGGGCGATACGGCGAAGAGCGGACGGCCGGCTTCGTCTTCGGCCCAGGCCGCCGCCCAGTCGGCGCCGCCCAGCACGACCGACGAAACGCCGTCGGTCTTGTCGTTGGCGCTGCCGTCGATCCACAACGGACCGCTTTCATAGCGGCCGGGAAAACCGGTCAGCAGGTAGAAGCTCTTGCTCAGCACGTGATCGGGCGGCGCCTGCACCAGCGCCGGAATGTCGATGCCCTGCAGCGCCGCGCGTAAAGCGGGCGTCGGCGACCCGGCGCCGTCGCGCGTGTCGATCAGCAGCAGCCCGCCGCCGCGCAGGAAGGCATTGACGCGTTGGCGCGCCGCGTCGGACAGCGGCTTCTGCCCCGGCGTGGACGGCCAGTAGAGGATCGGGTGAAAGGCGAGCTCGTCGCGCTCGAGATCGACGCCGACCGAATCGGCCTCGTCGATCGCGGTGCGCTGCATCAGCGTGCGCGCCAGCGCCGACAGGCCCGCTTTCGAGGTGCGATCGACCGTGGGATCGCCGGTGCGAACCCAGGCGAGCACCGTCTTCGAGGCGAGTTCGGCCGCCGGCTTCTCCTGCGCGCGCGCGCCGCTTGCGAACGAGACCGCGAACAGCAGCGCCAGCGCCGCGACCGCGGCACCCGAACGACGCCGCAAGGTCAGCAGCCCGCCGATCATCAGCGCCACCAGCGCGTCGAGCGCCGCCAGCGCCAGCGCGGTGGCGAAGAACGCGCCCGCGAGCCGCGTCTCGCCCGTGGTCTCGTAGCCGGCGCGCGTCAGATTGTCGGGCGCGAGCAGGGCGGGCGCCGGTTCGTTGGCGCCGAGATTGAGCGCGCGCGTCTGTTCTTCCGGTCCGTAGAGACCCGGCGGATGACGCGGTTCGGCGCGCGCGCCGGCGATCGCGCTCGCCGCGATCGGCAACGAAGCCGCATCGGGCTCGACCAGACGCGCGAACGCGTCGAGCGCGCGGCGCGGCGCCAGCGGTTGCGAACCGGGCGCCGCCGCGACGCCCGCCGACACGGCGACGACGCGGCGCAGCAGGTCGACATACAGACCCGACAAAGCGAGGTTCGACCATTCCGGACCGGCGCTCGTATGCACCAGCACGACGCGCCCCTGGCCACGGCTCGCGGCGGTGACGAGCGGCGTGCCGTCGGCGAGACGGGCCCAGCTTTTCTCGGCCAGATCGACCGCGGGTTCGGCCAGCACCTGGCGCGACACCGCGACGTCGCTGGGAATGGCGAGGCCGGCGAACGGCGAGGTTTCGGGAAACGGCGCCAGCTTCATCGGCTCGCTCCAGGACAGGCTGCCGCCCAGCGCGCGATCGCCGGCGCGCAGCCGCACCGGCAACAGCGCGTCACCGCCCTGCGCCAGCTTCGGTCCGGCGAACCGCAGCAGCAGGCCGCCTTGCTCGACCCAGCGCGTCAGCGTGGCGAGTTCGTTGCCGTCGAGCGCGCCGGTGTCGGGCAGCACCAGCACCGCCAGTTCGCGCTGCACCAGATCGCCGAGATCACCGACGCGAACTTCGGCAAAGGGCGACAGTGCGCGTTCGAGATAATAGACGTCCGACAATAAACGCTGCTCGCTCGACGCGCCGCGCACGATGCCGACGGGGCGGCGGCGCCATTGCTCGTCGAGCAGCACGGTTGCACCGGCGCTCGGTTCGCCTTCGACTTCCAGCCGCGCGGTTTCGTTGCGGCGTTCGACCGGCAGATCGAACGAGGCCGCGGCTTCGCGCGCGCCGTCTTCGAACCTGGTGGTGGCGCGACCCAGGATGCGGCCGTCACCGGCCAGCGCGCGCACCGTCACCGGCGCTTCGCCTTCGCCGGCGGCGCGCAACACGCGCGCGGCGAGCTTGGCGTCGCCGGTCGGGGGCGGCCGCAGCAGGCGCGCCGAGCTTCCCGGATCGGGCACGCGCACGATGGCGCTGCGCTTGGCAAGCTGCGCCGACAGCGCGTCGCTGCCGCTCGAGTCGAGCCCGTCCGCCAGCCACACCGCGCCGCCGATCTCGCGCGCCGGTTCGAGCGCCTTTGCCGCCGCGTCGCGATCGGCGGTCCAGGGTTTCGGCGTCAGCGCATCGATGCGCGCGCGCGCTTCGCCGGCCGGCAGCGGTCCTGCCACGCGCGGCGCGGAACCGTCGCTGCCGGGCGCGGTGGTCAACAACAGCACCGGACGGCCGGCGCGCGACGCGCTGTCGATCGCGTCGCCCGCGGTGCGCTTGATCGCGTCCCAATTGCGCGCGCTCGCCCAACCGTCATCGACCACCAGCAGCAGCGGACCGTTGCCGGGCGCGGGCGGCGTCGGATTCAACACCGGCCCGGCCAAGGCGATGATGGCGAGTGCGGCGATGGCGAGCCGCAGCAGCAGCAGCCACCACGGCGTGCGCACCGGTGTCTCTTCACGCTTGGGAATCAGGCGCAGCAGGCGCAGCGCGGGAAAGTCGATCCGCTTCGGCGCCGGCGGCGTCGCGCGCAGCAGCCACCACAACAGCGGCAGGCTGACGAGGGCAGCAAGGATCCCGGGCGCGGCGAAACCGATCATTTGCTGCCCCGGCGCATGCAACGCAACTCGTCACCCCGGCGAAGGCCGGGGCCTACAGAACCCGTCGTGCGCTTCATGCGCGCTCTCCGCGCATCGCGGCGTGCAGCGCCAGGAGCGCGTCCTGCGGCGCCTTGTCGGTGGTGTGGCGCACCAGCACGAAGCCGGCTGCGCGGGCGGTTCGTTCGAGCGCCTGCGTCTGCAGCGTGAAAGCTTCTTGATAGGCGTCGCGCACCGCGCCGACGCGCGGCACCAGCTCGTCGCCTTCGCCTTCGAGGCCGTGAAAGCGCACGCGGCCTTCCCATGGCAGCGACACTTCGGCCGGGTCGAGCAGCTGCACGATGGCGCCGAAGATGCCGCGCGCCGCCTGCAGCTGCAGCGACGCTGCAAGCTCATCAAGCGGATCGAGAAAGTCGCCGATCAGTACCAGCGACGAATGGCGCGGCAGCGGTTGCGACGGCAGCGGTGCGCTGTCGTCGAGCAGCACGCGGCCGAGACGTTCGAGCGCGCCGCGCCCGCCCACCGCCGACATGCCCGGGAGCGCCACGCGCTCGCCGCCTTTGAGCAGCAATGACGCGAGCGCCAGCGACAGAAGCTCGGCGCGCATGCGTTTGGTCGGGCGGCTGGTCTCCGCCGTCCACGCCATCGACTCGCTGGGATCGCGCCACAGGAACACGGTCTGCGCCGCTTCCCATTCGGTCTCGCGCACATAGACGCGATCCGACTTGGCGGATTGACGCCAGTCGATGCGCGCGTCGCCCGCTGTGTAGGGACGGAACTGCCAGAAGCTTTCGCCGACGCCGACGCGCCGGCGGCCATGCACGCCCTGGCGCACGGTTTCGGCAACGCGTTCGGCTTCGACCAGCAGCGGCGGCAGGCGCGCTGCGAGGGCTTCCGCCCGCGAGGTGCGGGCAAGCAGACTCACGCGAGCGGAGCTTTCAGCGAATCGATCACATGGTCGAGCGTCACGCCGTCGGCGCGCGCCGCGAAGGACAAGGCCATGCGGTGACGCAGCACCGGATGCGCCAGCGCCATCACGTCGTCGACCGACGGCGCCAGCCGTCCGTCGATCAGCGCCCGCGCCCGCGCCGCCAGCGCCAGCGCCTGGCTGGCGCGCGGACCGGGACCCCAGGCGACGTTGCGCTGGACCGAGGCGGGTGCGTCGGCCGCGGGGCGGCCCGCGCGCACCAGTTTCAGGATCGCATCGACCACGCGCTCGCCCAGCGGCAGGCTGCGCACCAGGCGCTGCGCTTCGAGCAGCTCGTGCGCCTCCATGGCGCGCGTCGGCTTGGCTTCGTTGAGGCCGGTGGTGGCGATCAGCATGCGACGTTCGGCGTCTTCGTCGGGATAGGCGACGTCGATCTGTAACAGGAAGCGATCGAGCTGCGCTTCGGGCAGCGGATAGGTGCCTTCCTGTTCGATCGGGTTCTGCGTCGCCAGCACGTGGAACGGCTCGGGCAGCGGACGCGAACGGCCGGCAACCGCGACCTGGCGTTCCTGCATCGCCTGCAACAGCGCCGACTGGGTCCGTGGGCTGGCGCGGTTGATTTCATCGGCCATCAGCAGCTGCGTGAATACCGGGCCCGCGATGAAGCGGAAGGCGCGCGCACCGTCAGCGGCTTCTTCCAGCACCTCGGAGCCCAGAATGTCGGCGGGCATCAGATCGGGCGTACATTGAACGCGGCGCTCGTCGAGCCCGAACACCGTGCCCAGCGTTTCGACCAGGCGTGTCTTGGCCAGGCCGGGGACGCCGATCAGCAACAAATGGCCGCCCGCGAGCAGGCCGGTCAGCGCCTGTTCAACCACCTGCTCCTGTCCGAAAATCACACGTCCGATCGATTCACGCGCCGCACGCAGCCGCGCGCCGGTCCGCTCGATGTCGGCTTCCAGGCGGGCGCCGCTCTGGGTCGGTTGGTCGAGGATTGTCATGCAGGTGCCTCGCTGGTGGTGCCGGATTCGAAGTTCGCCCCATCTTTGGTCAGGCTCCGTGCCAACTTCAAATCCAAAAGGCACACTAGAAACATGGGTTTGCTAGTGTCCTTATCGATTCCGAAGTTCGTTCGAGCTCGCCACCGGCACCAACGAACTTCGGAATCGGGACACTAGGTACAACGAAGCGCGCGGCTTCGCTCAAACGGAGTATCCGAAGTGCAATCTAGCCCGCTCTTCACGCCGGACGACAAGCGGCCCGACGAGAACTATCCCATCCGGATCGCGCGTGACGGCACCTGGTTCCACGAGGGCGCGCCGATCGGCCGCATCGCGCTCGCCAAACTGTTCGCGACCGTCCTCAAACGTGACGAAGCTGGACAATACTGGCTGGTAACGCCTGCCGAGCGCGGTCGCATCCAGGTCGAAGATGCGCCCTTCGTCGCGGTCGCGGTTCGGCATGACGGCGATTCCCTCGTCTTTCGCACCAATCTCGAAGACGAGGTCGCGGCCGGGCCGGACCGGCCCATTCGCGTCGTCAGCAATCCCGTCAGCGGCGAACCATCGCCCTACGTGCTGGTTCGCGACCGGCTCGAGGCGCGCATCAACCGCGCCACCTTCTACGAACTGGCGAGCCTCGCGGTTGAGCATGCGATCGACGGTCGCGTACGGTCCGGCGTATGGAGCCGGGGCGCGTTCTTCCCGCTGGATCCGGACGAGCGGTCCGGTCGGTGAGCGAATCCGAGATCCGCGCCGCCTTTGCGCGTGCGGCGCCGCATGGCGTCCGTGGTGCGCTTGCTGCGGAAAATGGCGGTGAGCGCGGCGATCACGACCTCAATCCCGGGCTGAGCCTGCCGTCAACCTTGCGCGATGCAGCCGTGCTGGTGCCGATCGTCACGCGCGACGACCCGACATTGCTGCTCACGTTGCGCAACTCGAGCCTGGCTGCGCATGCGGGCCAGATCAGTTTTCCCGGCGGCCGGATCGAAGCCAGCGACGACGATGCGGTCGCCGCGGCGCTGCGCGAAAGCCGCGAAGAAATCGGACTTGATCCGGCCGCGGTCGAACCGATCGGCCGGCTCGACCGCTACGTCACGCGCACCGGATACGCGGTGACGCCGATCGTCGCGCTGGTGCATCCGCCGTTCGATCTCGTGCTCGATCCGGGTGAAGTCGAAGACGCGTTCGAAGTGCCGCTGTCCTGGATTCTCGAACCGTCGAACCGGCAGTTGCACGGCGCCGATTATCAAGGCGTGACGCGCCATTTCTACGTCTATCCCTATGGCGAGCGCCGCATCTGGGGCGCCACCGCGGGCATGCTCGCCAATCTCGTCGAAGTGCTGACCGCATGAACCGCACCGTGCCGGAACTCAGCGGCCGCGCCAGCGAGGTGCTCGATGCGTTCGGCGATACGCCGATCCGTTTCGTCGGCGGCTGCGTGCGCGACGCGTTGTTGGGACGCGAGCCGACCGATCTCGATCTCGCCACGACGGCACTGCCGGAAGAGACGCTGCGCATTCTGGGCGAGGCGCGGATCAAGGCGGTGCCGACCGGCATCGAACACGGCACCGTCACCGCCGTGGTCGGCGGACGCCCGTTCGAGATCACCACCTTGCGCCGCGACGTCGAAACCGACGGACGCCGCGCAATCGTCGCCTTCACCACCGACTGGCGCGAGGACGCGTCGCGGCGCGACTTCACCATCAACGCGCTGTCGGCCGATCGCGACGGGCAGGTGCATGATTATTTTGCCGGCCTCGCCGATCTCGCCTTGCGTCGCGTACGTTTCGTCGGCGACCCGGTGCAGCGCATCCGCGAAGACTATCTGCGCGTGCTGCGCTTCTACCGCTTCTCGGCCTGGTATGCCGACGCCTTCGACGAGCAGGGCCGCGCTGCCTGCGCCGCCAATCTCGATGGGCTGGCACGGCTGTCGGGCGAACGCGTGCGCGCCGAATTGTGGAAGCTGCTCGCCGCGCCGCGCGCGGCCGAGGCCTGGCGCGCCATGCGCGCCGACGGCGTCGTCGCGGCGCTCGTGCCGCAGGCGACCGATGTCGCCGGGCTGGAGCGGGTGATTGCGACCGGGCAGGGCGATCACGTCACGCGGTTCGCCGCGTTGCTGCCGATGCTGGACGCGCCGCCGCTCGAAGCGATCGGCGAGCGGCTGCGCCTGTCGCGCGCCGAACGCGTGCGGCTGAACGGGGCGCGCTTCGACGGCTTGGCAGCGCGGCGCGCCCTGGTCGCGAAAGATCAATTCGCACGCGCGCTGTACGGCGCGCCATTGCTGCCGCTGGTCGATGCGGTGCTGGTCGATTCCACCATCGCACCCGATCGCGCCGCCGCGTTCGCGCGCTTCGCCAAGGACTGGAGCGCACCGCGCTTTCCCATCCATGGCGGCGATCTGCAGCAAGCTGGCATGGAAGCTGGGCCGCAACTCGGCGCCTTGCTGGGCGAGCTGGAGTCATGGTGGGTCGAACGCGATTTCGCGCCGTCGCGCGACGCCTTGCTGGGCGAACTCGGCCGCCGCCTGCGCTGAATTTGTTTTCTCAGCCTGCCTATGCCAAACCGGCCGCATGGATGAGCTGATCGAGGGATATCGCCGCTTCCGTGCCACGCGCTGGGATCAGCAACGCTCGCTGTTCCGCAAACTGGCGGCGCGCGGGCAGCGGCCGCACACGATGGTCATCGCCTGCTCGGATTCGCGGGTCGACCCCGCCATCCTGTTCGACGCGGCACCGGGCGAGATCTTCACCGTCCGCAACGTCGCCAACCTGGTCCCGCCTTACGGTCCCGACAGCCGCTATCACGGCACCTCGGCGGCGCTCGAATTCGCCGTCACCGTGCTGGAGGTCGACAATGTCGTGGTGCTGGGCCACGCCCAATGCGGCGGCGTGCACGCGCTGCTGCATGAAGAGACGCGCCCGGCCGGCGATTTCGTGGGATTGTGGATGCAGCTCGCCGCGCCCGCGCGCGATCGCGCCGTCGCCGCGGGCGGCGACGAAGCCACGGTCCAGCGCCGCTGCGAAGAAGAAACGGTGAAGGAGTCGCTGATGAATCTGCGGAGCTTCCCCTGGATCGCCGACCGGGTCGCCGAGCGGCGGCTGACCCTGTACGGCGCCTTTTTCGGCATCGAAGAAGGCCAGCTCTTCCGCCTTGATTCCGACGGCGAGTTCCGCCCGGTGGCGTCGTGAAGCGCGCGCTGCTCGCCATGGCGCTGCTGGCGTTGCCGACAGGCGCGCGCGCCTCGGTCGAGAAGCCGATCGTGGTGCCGATGATGACGCCCGACGATCTCGTCATCTGCATCGAAGAAAAAGATCTGCAGGAAGCGTTGCGCCTGGCGCGGCTCGGCCAGCTCGGCCGCGCCACCATGCCCAAGCAATGCGGCTGGGTCGAACCGGGCCTGCGGGCGGTCGAACTCGGCGGCGACGAGGTCGTCCGCCGGCTGCGCGTGTGGAAGGCCGAGAAGGACAGCGTCGTGGTCTGGGGCGCCAAGATTCCGCGCGGACAGTAATTGGTCACGCTCACGCGTGCCTGGCGAGGCTCAGCGACTGGTCGATGCGCGCGGCGAGTTCGTTGAGGCGATACGGCTTCTTCAACACGTCCTCGTCGGCGAGTTCGGTGCCGAACTGCGCCAGGTCGGCATAGCCGCTGACGAACAGCACGCGCAGGTCCGGCCGGTGCAGCCGCGCGCGGCGGACCGTTTCGACGCCGTCGATGCCGGGCATGGCGACGTCGGTCACCAGCAGATCGATGCCCGGCTCGGCCTGCAGCAGGTTGAGCGCGGTCGGCCCGTCCGGCGCCGCGACGACGCGATAGCCGATCTGCTGCAGCAGCTCGACAGTGGTGGCGCGCACGTCGTCGTCATCATCGATTACCAGAATGCGCGCGCCGGGCCGGTGCGCGACGGGATCGGGGCGTAGCGGCGTCACGGTCGCGCACTGCGCCATCGCGCGCGGCAGCACGATGCGAACCGTCGTGCCGACACCGTCCTTGCTGTCGATCGTGACCGAGCCGCCCGATTGCTTGGCGAAACCATAGACCTGGCTGAGGCCGAGGCCCGAGCCCTTGCCGGCTTCCTTGGTCGTGAAGAACGGCTCGAAGACGCGCGCCAGCACGTCGCTCGAGATGCCTTCGCCGCTGTCGTGGATCGCGATGATGACCCAGCGGTCGGCGGGAAGGTCGGCGATGCTGCCGTCAAAGGCCGAGGTCTCGATGCGCAGCGTGCCGCCGCGCGGCATCGCATCGCGCGCATTGATGGCGAGGTTGAGAATCGCCAGTTCGAGCTGGGTCGGATCGGCCAGCGCCGGCGCGCCTTCACTGTTGAAGCTGGTTTCGATGCGCACCGATTTGCCCAGCGTGCGTCCGAGCAGGTCGACATGGTTGGCGAGCAGCCGGTCGACATCGACCGGCATCGGCGTCAGCCGCTGTTTGCGCGAGAAAGCGAGCAGCTGATTGGTCAGCTGCGCGCCGCGCTCGGCGGCGCGCA
>JAQGIE010000169.1 GCA_028291365.1 Rhodospirillales bacterium | reverse complement strand
GTGGGTACCGGTTCGCGGAGGGAAAACGCGCCAAATCAAAGAGTCAGAGAGCATGACCCGATCAATTTGATCGGGTCATGCTCTAGTGGCGCGTCCGCGTGTCCGTCCTGTCCTGCCAATCGAATCGTCCCGGAGTCAGCCCTGCGCAGCGGTGCGTCGGTTCTGCGCCGTCGCCAGGCGCTGCATCTTGCGCAGGTCGCTCGACTGTAGCGACATCGCAGCCTCGACCCACAGATCGACGATGCGAATGAGCTCCTCGCGCGTCACCGGTTTGGCGATGCGACGCGCCGCAAAAATCGACTGCCGTGCGATGCGGCTGCGCTCGTGCCAGCGAATATAGTCGTAGAGCGCCGCTTCGCCTTTTCCGTCTTCGGCAACGATTTCGACCAGACCCATCTGCTGCAGCTCGTCAGCCGTGTAGATGCGGCCCGACAGCATCATCTCTTCCGCCTGCGCTGCCGTCAGGCGACGTGCCAGCAGCGTGTAGGCGCCCATGCCCGGGAACAGGTTGAAGAGCGATTCCGGGAAGGCGAATTTGGCGCTGCGCTCGGCGATGATGACGTCCTGCGCCAGCGCGCCTTCCCAGCCGCCGCCCAGCGCGTCGCCCTGGACCAGCGCGATCGTGTGCAATGGCAGGTCGACGGCATGGAGATGCGCATGCACCACGTCGATGCAGTCATGGGCGTAGCGGCGCATCGTTTCGCGTTCGCCGCGCCCGATCACCTCCATGAACATGGCGAGATCGCCCCCGAGCAGGAACATGCCGGGCAGGCGCGAGGCCAGAACCAGGTATTTGAGCGGCGCCAGACCGCGCTCGGCATCTTCGGCATAGCCGGCGGGCAGGGCACGGATCACCCGCAGCAGATCGCTGAGCAGGCCCCGCGTCAGGCTGGGGCGCGTGATCGGCGCCATGCGCTGGATCAGCAGGCCCCGATCGGAATCGAGCTCGAGTTCGAGTTCGTCCAGGTTGTTGAGCGCATCGAGCCAAGGCCGCTGGCTCGCCTGGCTGTCTCTCGGGTGTAGACGCGCCGGTTGGACCGACGGCTGAGGGGCGAAACGCAGGACGCTGGTCGGTGGGGACATTGGACGACTCCAGGTTGGCGGCGGACGGACGGCGGGATGATAAGCACAATAAATTGTCGCGGTTCACCGCAATCCGAGCGCGGTCCCCTGGAATGCGCTGATTCCAGAATCGTCCCGACAAACTGTGGTTCAACGGCAATAGGGCGGGTCCCAGGCCTGAATGTCGGCCGCTTCGCTGAAGCTGGCCCCCCGCCAGCCCGCGTCGGCGGCCCGCGCGCGCCGTTGAAGGACTGGACGATCGATTTCGTCGATTCAGCGCCGGGCCGAGCAACATCCGGTCCCGTGCGGGCGAATGTCAAAGTTCGTCACGCTTCCGTCGTGGACGCTCGAGCGTCGAGGTCGGTAGCACCACTGTTCTCGTCGGAACCGGGCAAACAGAACCGGCACGACGAAGGGTAGCTTCAGGGGAGATCCAGCTTGAACCGTCCGCTCATTCTCGCGGCCTTGGCCGTGCCGTTGCTGGCCGCGCCGTTCCTGGCCGTCGGCGCCAACGCGGCCGAAGCGCCGCGCATGTCGCTCGATCCGAAGAATTTCGATCGCAGCGCCGGTGCCTGCACCGACTTTTTCCAGTATGCCGCGGGCGGCTGGCTCAAGAGCCACGACATTCCGGCTGCCGAAAGCCGCTGGGGCACGTTCGACGAACTTGCCGAACGCAACCAGACCGCGGTGCGCGGCGTGCTCGAACGTCTCGCCGATAAGCCGAGCAACGACGCCGAGGAGCGCAAGATCGGCGCTTACTATGGTTCGTGCATGGATGAAGCGAAGATCGAAGCCGAGGGCGCCGCACCGCTCACGCCGCGTCTTGCCGAGATCAACGCGGTCAAGGATCGCGCCGGCTTCGAAGCCGAGTTCGCGCGTCTGCAGGCGGGCGGCGTGCCGACCCTGTTCGGCTTCTTCTCCCAGCAGGACCAGAAGAATCCCGATCGCGTGATCGGCTCGATCGGGCAGGGCGGCCTGTCGCTGCCGAACAAGGATTACTACACCAAGACCGACGAGAAGAGCGAAGCGCTGCGCCAGGCCTTCGTGCAGTATGTCGACAAGCTGTTCGAACTTGCCGGCGACAAGACGCAGTCGCCGGGCGCGACCGTGCTTGCTTTCGAAACCAAGCTTGCGGGCGGCGCGCGCACGCCGGTCGAGCTGCGCGATCCGAACCGCAACTACAATCCGCACAAGCCGGCCGATCTGGCGGCCTTGGCGCCGGGCTTCAACTGGAACGTCTATCTCACGACGATCGGCACGCCGCTCGAAACGGTGAACGTCGCCCAGCCGGAATTCGTGAAGAACGTCGACGCGCTGCTCGGCTCCGAGCCGCTCGACACGCTCAAGACCTACGCCAAGTGGCGCGTGATGCAGACCAGCGTCTCGACGATGCCCAAGCGCTTCGTCGACGAAGCCTTTGCGTTCGACCGCCGCATGAGCGGTGCCAAGGAACAGCAGCCGCGCTGGAAGCGCTGCGTCGCCGCCACCACCAACGCGATGCCCGACGCGGTCGGCAAGGCGTTCGTCAAGGCGGTGATCGATCCGCGCACCAAGACGCGCGTCGAGGCGATGCTGGTCAATATCCGCGCCGCGCTGCGCGAGACGTTGCAGTCGATCGAATGGATGTCGCCGACGACCAAGCAACGCGCGCTGGCCAAGGCCGACGCGGTGATGCAGCTCGTCGCCTGGCCGGACAAGCCGCGCGACTATACGGCGCTGAAGATCGATCCGGCCGCGGTCTATGCGACCAACCAGGCGGCCTCGCGCGCCTTCGACGTGGCGCGCCTGCGCAGCAAAATCGGCAAGCCTCCGACCCGCGACGAGTGGACGTTCGCCGCGTCGATCGTCAACGCGCAGTACAGCCCGCTCTACAACCGCATCCTGTTCCCGGCGGGCATCCTGCAGTCGCCCTTCTTCGATGCGAACGCCGATGACGCGATCAATTACGGCGGCGTCGGCGCCGTGATCGGCCACGAGCTGACGCACGGTTTCGACGACCAGGGCCGCCAGTACGACGCCAAGGGCGTGTTGGCGGATTGGTGGGAGCCGTCCGATGCGGACAACTACAAGAAGCGCGCGCAATGCGTCGTCGATCAGTTCGAAGGCTATTTCGGCATTGACGACGCGCATCACCAGGGTCGCCTGGTGCAGGGCGAGGCGATCGCCGATCTCGGCGGCCTGACCATCTCGCATCGTGCCTTCCTCAAAACGGCACAGGCAAAGGCCAACAAGAAGATCGACGGGCTGACGCCCGACCAACGGTTCTTCCTGTCGTTCGGACAGATCTGGGCCCAATCGATCCGTCCGGAAGCGATCCGCACGCGCCTGGCGACCGACCCGCATCCGCTGGCGCGCTTCCGTGTCATCGGCACGGTGTCGAACATGCCGGAATTCGCCAAAGCTTTCAGTTGCAAGCCGGGCGACGCGATGGTGCGTGAATCTGCATGCAAAATTTGGTGATCGCATGAATCTTCGCCGGAAACTTCTCGCCGCCAGCTTCGTGCTGGCGGCGCTTCCTGCCGTCGGGCAGACACAGCGCATGTCGCTCGATCCCGCGAACATCGACACGAGCATGCAGCCTTGTGACGATTTCTTCGCCTACTCGACCGGCGGCTGGATGAAAGCGAATCCGATCCCCGCGTCGGAGCCGCGCTGGGGCAACTTCAACAAGCTGGCCGACGACAACCTCGCCACGATGCGCGGGATTCTCGAGAAGCTGGCGGCGGGGAACGGCGTCAACGGCGACGCCGACTTCCAGAAAATCGGCGCGTATTTCAAGAGCTGCATGGACGAGGCCGCAGTCGAAGCGGCCGGGCTGAAGCCGATCGAAGCCGACTGGAAGCGCATCGCGTCGCTCAAGGACCGCAAGGCGATCATCGGTGAGATCGCCAACCTGCACGCGATCGGCGTGCCGGTCTTTTTCGGCTTCGGGCAAGAACCCGACCCCAAAGACAGCAAGCGCACCATCGCGCAGATCCGTCAGGCCGGCCTGTCACTGCCCAACCGCGACTATTATTTCAAGGACGACGCCAAGTCGAAGTCGCTGCGCGACGCGTTCCGCGCGCATGTCGTCGCGATGTCGAAACTCGCGGGCCAGTCGCCGGCCGACGCGGCGAAAACCGCCGACGCGGTGATGCGCATCGAAACCGAACTGGCCAAAGGCTCGAAGACGCCGGTCGAGCTGCGCGATCCCGAATCGAACTACCATCTGGTCAAGCAGGCCGACCTCAAGGCCTATGCGCCGTCGGTCGATTGGGGCGGCTATTACAAGCAGGCCAGCGTCGCCGCGGGCGAGCTCGACCTGTCGCAGCCCGACTTCTTGAAGGCCGTCGAGCGCGTCGTCACCAGATCGGCGACCGGCGATCTCAAAGCGTATCTCGGCTGGCACGTGCTGCGCAGCCACGCCAACGCGCTGCCCAATGCCTTCGTCGACGAGGCGTTCGCGTTTCGCAAGCAGCTCACCGGCGCCAAAGAGCTGCAACCGCGCTGGAAGCGCTGCGTGAACGCGACGACGGGTGCAATGCCCGACGCGGTCGGCAAGGCCTTCGTCGCCAAGGCGGTCGATCCCGACACCAAGGCGCGCGCGCTGAAGATGGTGCAGAATCTGCGCGCCACGCTGGCCGAGGACATCAAGGGCCTCGACTGGATGGGCGACGCCACCAAGAGCCAGGCGCAGGTCAAGCTCGACAAGATGGCCGAGCAGATCGTCAACCCGAATGTGTGGATCGACTATTCGGCGCTGCAGCCGAACGAGCCGTTCTACGCCTCGAACCTGCGCACCGTGCGCGCCTGGACCGTCAAGCACGAGCTGGAAAAGATCGGCAAGCCGACGTCGAAAGACGAATGGCAGATGTCGCCGATGATCACCAACGCCTATTACGAGCCGCTGCTCAACATCATCGTCTTTCCCGCCGGCATCATCATGCCGCCGTTCTTCGACGCGAAGGCGGACGACGCGGTCAATTACGGCGGCATCGGCGCGGTGATCGGTCACGAGATGACGCACGGCTTCGACGACCAGGGCCGTCAATATGACGCGCAGGGTCTGCTCAAAGACTGGTGGACCGCGGACGACGCCAAGCGCTTCAACGCCAAGGCGCAATGCATCGTCGATCAATTTTCGGGCTACACCGTGGTCGACGACGTGAAGGAAAACGGCAAGCTGGTGCAGGGTGAATCGGTCGCCGATCTCGGCGGCCTGGCCGTTGCCTATCGTGCCTTCCGCAAGACCGAGCAGGCGCAGAAGGGCGAAAAGATCGACGGGCTGTCGCCCGATCAGCGCTTCTTCCTCTCCTACGGACAGATCTGGGCCGAGAATGCGCGGCCCGAATTCGCGCGGCTGCAGGCGCTGACCGATCCGCATCCGGCGGCGAAGTTCCGCGTCAACGGCACGGTGTCGAACCTGAGCGAGTTCGCCAAGACGTTCCAATGCCAGCCGGGCGCAGCGATGGTGCGCGCCAACGCCTGCAAGATCTGGTGACGAGAACCGCGCGCGACCCGATCTGGGACGCGCGTCCCTGAGGGCCGTTTCCGCAGCGATGCGGGAACGGCCCTTTTTTGTCCGATACGATTGGACGCTGTTCCATTCGCGGTGCGGGCACCGGCCATCAGCGTTGCAGCCTGGAGCGGTGACAGCGCGTCCGAGGACGCTAGTCTTGGCCGCACATGGCCGACTCGCCCGATCTCCCGCCCATCAAGCGCGCCATTCCCTTCGCGATTGCAGTTGCCGCCTTCATCGAGGCGATCGATTCCACGGTCGTCACCACCGCGCTGCCTGCGATCGCGCGCGACCTGCATGTCGCCGCCACCGATCTGTCGTCGCTTGTCACCGCCTATTTGCTGGCCGTCACCGTCCTGATTCCACTTTCGGGCTGGATCGCCGACCGGTTCGGCGCGCGGCGCGTCTTTGCCGGCGCCATTCTGCTGTTCACCGCTGCCTCGGCGCTGGCTGCCGCTTCGCGTGATTTTCCTTCGCTGCTGATCGCGCGTTCGCTGCAGGGCGCGGCGGGCGCGCTGATGATGCCGGTGGCGCGGTTGATCGTGCTCCGCACCATCCCGCGCGAACGTTTCGTCGAAACGATGAGCCTGGTGACGATCCCGGCGCTGGTCGGTCCCGCGATCGGCCCGGTCTTGGGCGGCGCCATCACCGAATGGTTCGGCTGGCCGTGGATCTTTCTGATCAATCTGCCGATCGGAATTATCGGCACGATCTTCGTGCTGCGCGTGGTTCCTGACATTCAGGAAACCAGGCGCGGCTTTGACGGGATCGGATTCGCCCTGTTCGCGGTCGGCCTCGCCGCGATCGTGCTCGCCTGCGAAACCGCCGGCCGTTCGGGCCTCGGCCGCGCCGGCGAACTCGCGCTCGGGCTCGGCGGCGTCGCGTTGCTCGCCCTCTACCCGCTGCATGCGCGGCGCAGGACGGACCCTGCGCTCGATCTGCAGCTGTTTCGCATTGCCAGTTTTCGCACCAGCGTCATCGGCGGCACGCTCTGCCGCATCGGCTTTGCCGGTACGCCGTTTCTGTTGCCGCTGCTGTTTCAGATCGGCTTCGGCCTGTCGCCGTTGGGATCCGGCGGCCTGACCTTCGCCGTCGCGGTGGGCGCGATCGGGTTGAAGACGGTCGCGCCGCGCGTGGCGCGCGCCTGGCCGTTCAAACGCGTGCTGATTTTCAACGGCGCTGCGATCGCGCTGGCGCTCGCAAGTTTCACCTTGCTGGAGCCGACCACGCCGCACGCGGCGATTCTCGGGCTGCTGATCGTCTACGGGTTTCTGCGCTCGCTGCAATTCACCTTTTTGAACGCGCTCGCCTATGCCGACGTGCCCGACAACAAGTCGAGCCACGCGACCAGTCTCGCCAGTATCGGGCAGCAGCTTTCACAATCGCTGGGCGTCGCGCTGGCCGCGACTTTGCTCACCCTGTTCGCGGGCGGTACGACGCCGACGCGAAGCGATTTTGCCCATACGTTCCTGGCCTGCGCCGGCGTCGTGCTGGTCGCCCTGCTGATGTTCCTGCGCCTGCCTGCCGACGCCGGCGGCAATATGCGCGGCGCACCCCGCGGCGTTCGCCGCGGCGCGGTGCAGGATGCGGGGCAGCAGGCGGGCTGAGTTTTACCCTCCGTTTCACATCCGGGCTTGCGTGAACCGCCGGCGCGATTCACTTTGTGCAGATGCGAACGATACTTTGCCTGCTTCTGGTCGGCCTGCTCGGTGGTTGCGGCACCATCGTCCGAACCACGACCGGCGTCGTGACCAAGACGGTCGAAACCGCCACGGATATCGTGACGGCCCCGCTGCCGTAACGACCGGTCGGCCACCTGGCCCCCGGCGCAGCTTTGTTGCGCCGGGCTTGGATTTCCTTGTCGCACTTGGCTCTCGCCGCTTCCGGTCGAGGTCGGTCTGTGGTTCGCTCCCCCGCTTCCAGGGGCCTCACGAACAAAAAAGAGACCGTATGACCGTGGTATCTCCCGTTGCGGCGGGACCGCGCCGCAGCGAGCGCACGTTTCTCGGCCACCCGTCCGGACTGGCCTATCTCTTCTTCACCGAGATGTGGGAGCGCGTGTCGTACTACGGCATGCGGGCGCTGCTCATCCTCTACATGACGGAGCAGCTGCTGTTGCCGGGCCATGCCGAAACCGTGCTCGGTTATGGCGGCTTCAAGAGCTTTCTCGAATTGATGTTCGGGCCGATGTCGATCCAGGCGATCTCGTCGCAGATCTACGGTCTCTATACCGCCTTCGTGTATGCCTCGACGTTGTTCGGCGGGCTGCTCGCCGATCGGGTGCTGGGTCAACGCAAGAGCGTGTTCCTCGGCGGCGTGCTGATGGCGATCGGCCAGTTCATGCTGATGTCGGAACAACTCTTCCTGCCGGCGCTGCTGGTCCTCATCTGCGGCAATGGCTGCTTCAAGGCCAACATCTCGACCCAGGTCGGCAATCTCTACGCGCCCGGCGATCCGCGCCGCGACAGTGCGTTCTCGCTTTTCTATGTCGGCGTCAATATCGGTGCCGCGCTGGCCCCGATCATCTGCGGCACGCTGGGCGAGTTCTACGGCTGGAAATACGGCTTCGCCGCTGCCGGCGTCGGCATGATCATCGGCCTGATCATCTTCCGCATGGGGCGCAGCCATCTGCCGCCCGACACGCTGACCCAGGCGCGCGAAAGCGGCACCGAGCACGGTCCGCTGACCAAGAGCGACAAGAACGCGGTCTGGGCGCTGATCGTGATCGCGATTCTGAACACGTTCTTCTGGGCGACGTACGAACAGCAGGGCAACACCTTCGCGCTGTGGGCGCGGGATTACACCGACCGCTCGCTGTTCGGGCTGATCGACATTCCGGTCACCTGGTTCCAGGCCTTCAACCCGATCCTGATCTTCACGCTCACGCCGTTCCTGGTCGCCTTCTGGGCAAAGCAGCGCGCGCGTAACACCGAACCGACGGCGGTGACCAAGATGGCGATCGGTTGCTGGCTGGTCGGCGCCGCGTACCTGCTTCTGATGATCCCGGCCCTGATGATCGGCGAGACCGGCAAGGCGTCGGTGACATGGAGCATCGTCCATTGCGCCGTGATCACCATGGGCGAGCTCTATCTGTCGCCGGTCGGCCTGTCGCTGTTCTCGAAAGTCGCGCCGATCAAATTCGTCTCGATGATGATGGGCGTGAACTACCTGTCGAACTTCCTCGGCAACTATCTCCAGGGCTATCTCGGCAGCTTCTGGGAGGTGATGCCCAAATCGAGCTTCTGGCTGCTGATGGCCGTGATCGCGACCGCCGCCGGAATCGCCATCCAACTGTTCAACCGACCGCTGAACCGCGTCATCGCGGAGCGCATGTCGCACCATCACGCCTAAGGGGATCGTCCGGAATGAAACGACTTTCACTCGTTGCGGCCGCAGTCTTGCTGTTTTGCGCTGCCGCACCCGCGCGTGCCGACGAAGGCATGTTCACCTTCAACAACGCGCCGGTGAAAGCGATCGGCGCGAAATACGGCTTCACGCCCACCCAGGCCTGGCTCGATCGGGTGCGCCTCGCTTCGGTGCGCCTGGCGCGCGGCTGTTCGGGCTCGTTCGTGTCGAAGGATGGGCTGGTCCTGACCAACCACCATTGCGCGCACAGCTGCATCGAGCAGCTTTCGACCGCCAAGCAGGATTTCGTCGCCACCGGCTATACCGCCGCGGCGCTCGCCGACGAGAAGAAATGTCCCGACGTCGAGATCAACCAGCTGGTCGAGATCAGCAACGTCACCGACCGCATCGGTAAGGCGACGGACGGCAAGGAAGGCCAAGCTTTCGCCGACGCGCTCAAGGCCGAACAGGCGGCGATCCAGAAGGAATGTGTGACCGCACCGGACCTGCGTTGCGACGTGGTCACGCTCTACCAGGGCGGCCATTACGATCTCTACAAATACCGCCGTTATCAGGACGTGCGGCTGGTATTCGCACCGGAAAAGGACATCGCGTTCTTCGGCGGTGACCCGGACAATTTCAACTTCCCGCGCTACGATCTCGACATGGCGCTGATGCGCGTCTACGGCACCGACGGCAAGCCGCTCAAAGTCGATACGATCCTGCCGTTCGCCAAAGCGAGCCCCGCCGACGGCGAACTGACCTTTACGTCGGGTCATCCCGGCTCGACCTCGCGCGGCGAGACCGTGGCGCAGCTGCAGGCCGACTACGAACTGACCACACCGTCGATGATGACCTATTACAGCGAGCTGCGCGGCATGCTCGCCGAGTTCGGCCGTCGCGGTGCCGAGCAGACGCGTATCAGCGAAACGCTGCTGTTCGGCGTCGAAAACTCGCTCAAGGTTTTCAAGGGCCATTTCCAGGCGCTCGGCGCCGAAGGAATGCTGGCGCAGAAAGCCAAGGCCGAAGCCGATCTGCGCGCCAAGGTCGATGCCGATCCGTCGCTCAAGCAGGAAGTCGGCGGCGCATGGGACGGAATCGCCAAAGCGGTGGGGGTGGAGCGGTCGCTGTGGACGCGCTATGCGACCATCGAAGGGGGCCGCACGTCAGGCCTGTCGGGGGATCTGTTCAGCGACGCGCGCGCCATCGTTCGCGCCGCCGACGAACGCGGCAAGCCGAACGGCGAGCGGCTGCGGGAATATACCGACGCCAACCTGCCCTTCATGGCGCAACGCGTGACCAGCACCGCGCCGATCTATCCGCAGTTCGAAACCGAGCGGCTCGCTTTCTCGCTCACCAAGCTGCGTGAATATCTGTCGCCCGATGATCCGCTGGTGAAACAGGTGCTGGGCAAGGACTCGCCGGCCGCGGTCGCCGAGCGTCTGGTGAAGGGCACCAAGCTGGCCGATCCCAAGCTGCGCAAGCAGCTGTTCGAAGGCGGCAAGGCGGCGGTCGATGCGTCGAACGATCCGATGATTCAGCTGGCGAAGCTGGTTGATCCCGAAGCGCGTGCCGTGCGCAAGCGCTGGGAGAACGACGTCGACGGGCCGATCCGCCGCTATGGCGCGCAGATCGCCCGGGCGCATTTCAAGATCGAAGGCGACACGACCTATCCCGACGCGACCTTCACCTTGCGTCTTTCCTACGGCGCCGTGTCGGGCTGGGCCGAGAATGGCAAGCAGGTGCCGTCGCACACCTTGATCGGTGGGCTCTACGAGCGCGCTACCGGCAGCGACCCGTTCCGCCTGCCCAAGAGCTGGGCCGACGCCAAGGCTTCGCTCGACCCGCAGACGCCGATGAACTTCGTCACCACGAACGACATCGTCGGCGGCAATTCGGGATCGCCGATCCTCAACAAGAATGCCGAGCTGGTGGGGTTGGCCTTTGACGGCAACATCCATTCGCTGGGCGGCGATTACGGCTTCGATCCGGCGCTCAATCGTTGCGTCGGCGTCGACGTGATGGCGATCAAGACGGCGCTGGCCAAGGTCTACAAAGCCGATCGCATCGTGCGCGAACTGGAGACCGCCGAGACGCGTGCGGACGCGCGCTGATCGTCCTTCGCACACGCAACAACGAGAAGGGCGGGTGGCAACACCCGCCCTTTTTTGTCGGCGCCTGCTTTGCCGGTCAGTGGTCGATGCGCGGCCGGTTTTCTGCCGCAGCGCGTCAATCTTGTTCGACGCTTCGGCTTTGCTGAGCGTCGGATCGAATCGCTCGCCGGCCGCCTCGCGGCGTGTCTTCAGGGGAATTTATCGCCGGTCGTGGTCGTCATGCGGATTCGAGCCACCGCGTTCCCGGATCGTTCCAGTCGCCACTCTTGCCTTGCGCTGGCTATCGCCGGCTATGCTTCCATGGAACATCCGCGCGACGACGACGCGGGGTCAGGGGAGGATTGTACGATGACCGAAACGACCCGACGGACCGTGCTGGGCGGCCTGGCTGCCACCGGCGCCGCGATTGCGGCGCCGCGCATCGCGCGCGGTGCGGCGCCGCGCACACTGAAGATCTCACATCAATTTCCCGGCGGGACGATCGACCAGGGCGATTTCCGCGACCGGCTGTGCCGCAAATTCGCGGCCGAGGTCGAAAAACGCACCAATGGCGAGTTGAAATTCGACATCTACCCGAACTCGTCGCTGATGAAGACCAACGCGCAATTCAGCGCGCTGCGCAAAGGCGCGCTCGATCTGAGCCTGGTGCCCGTTTCCTATTCGGGCGGTGAAGTACCGGCGCTCAATCTCGGCCTGATGCCGTGCCTGGTCACCAGCTACGAACAGGGGGCCGCGTGGAAGAAGGCGCCGATCGGCGTCGAGTTCTCGAAGATCCTCGACGACAAGGGCGTCAAGATCCTGACCTGGATTTGGCAGGCCGGCGGGTTGGCGTCGCGCGCCACCCCGGTCGTGTCGCCGGAAGACGCGAAGGGTCTCAAGATCCGCGGCGGTTCGCGGGAAATGGACATGGTGCTCAAGGCGGCGGGCGCCGCGGTGCTGACCATGCCGTCGAACGAAATCTATGTCGGCATGCAGACCGGCGCGGTCGATGCCGCGCTGACTTCGTCGACCAGCCTGATCTCGTTCAAGCTGGAGGAACTGGCCAAGCACCTCACCACCGGTCGCGGCAAGAGCTACTGGTTCATGCTCGAGCCGCTGGTGATCTCGAAGGAGATCTTCAACAGCCTGACGCCGGCGCAGCAGAAGGTCATCGACGAGGTCGGTGCCGATCTCGAGAAGTTCGGCACTGACGGGGCCAAGGCCGACGACCAGGAGGTCGCGCGCGTCTACGAGAAGGTCGGTGCCAAGGTGCACGACATGGATGCGGCGGTGGTCGAGAAATGGACCAAGATCGCCCGCGAGACCGCCTGGAAAGACTTCGCCGACAAGGGCGAGGAATATGCCAGGCTGCTCAAGCTTGCTGAATCGGTCCCGGCGTCTTGAAGGGCTTGATCGTGAAGCAGCGAAACTGCGTAACGTGAATCAATCCCACGCATCATGAAGCCTGAAAGCATTGATCTGGCGGCGAAGGCGAGTCCGTGGGGACCGCCCGCCGCCGGCCCGATCGGCGGCACGCTCGGTCTGGCCAATCGCGTTCTGACGATCATCTCCGCCATCGCGCTGATGGTGGCGGGCGCCGTGATGACCTACGGCATGTTCGTGCGCTACTGGCTGCGCATCCCGACCGACTGGCAGGACGAGCTGACCGTGTTCCTGCTGGTCGGCGCGACTTTCCTGTCGGCCGGCTACATTCAGGCCAATCGCGGTCATGTCGGGATCGACGCGCTGGCGGAAATCCTTTCGCCCAAGGCCGATCGGGTGCGGCGCTGGCTGGCGGACCTGCTGTCCTTCGTCTTCTGCCTGTTTTTCAGCTGGAAGAGCTGGACGCTGGTTCTCGAGGCGATTGACGAGGGGCAGGTGACGCAGACGACCTGGGCGCCGCCTTTGTGGATTCCCTACGGCATGATGGCGCTCGGCATGAGCGTGCTGACCTTGCAACTGCTTCTTCAACTCATGCAGAAACGCCGCCACTGATGAGCGTCACTGAAGTCGGTCTTCTCTACGGTGGCGCGACGTTGCTGCTGTTGTTCTCGGGCATGCCGATCGCGTTCGCGCTGGGCGCGGTAGCGACCGTCTTCATGGCGATCTTCATGCCGCGCGCCTCGCTCGATACGGTGACGCAGAATGTCTACGAAGAAATGGCGAGCATCACGCTGCTCACCATCCCGCTGTTCATTCTGAAAGGCGCCGCCATCGGCAAGAGCCGCGCCGGTGCCGATCTCTATTCGGCGCTGCATGTGTGGCTGCATCGCGTGCCGGGCGGACTCGGCGTCGCCAATGTCTTCGCCTGCGGTCTGTTCGCGGCAATGGCGGGATCGAGCCCGGCGACCTGCAGTGCCATCGGCAGCGCCGGCATTCCGGAGATGCGGCGGCGCGGTTATTCGGGCGGTTTCGCCGCCGGCATCATCGCGGCGGGCGGCACGCTCGGCATTCTGCTGCCGCCCTCGATCACACTGATCCTCTTCGCGGTCGCAGCCGAGCAATCGCTCGGCCGCCTGTTCCTCGCCGGCATCGGTCCCGGCATGCTGCTGGTCGGCATGTTCGCGGCCTATGCGGTGTGGCGCTATCGCCGCGAGCAGAACCAAGCGCGTGTCATCCACGAGGCCGGCGGCGAACGTTCGGCGCTGCTGCATGAAGACCGCTTCACCTTAAAGGAACGCATGCGCGCCATTCCGCGCGTGGCGCCGTTCGTGCTGCTGCTGACCGGCGTCATGGTCGCGCTCTATGGCGGGTACGCGACGCCGAGCGAAACCGCCGGCCTGGGCGCGGTCCTGGCGCTGCTGCTGATCGCGGCGATCTACCGCGCGTACAAGCTCAGCGATCTGGGTCCGATCCTGTTCTCGACGCTGCGCGAGTCGGGGATGCTGATGATGATCATCGGCATGTCGCTGCTCTATTCGTACGTGATGTCGTACCTGCATATCTCGCAGAGCGCGGCGGGCTGGATCGTCGGGCTGGGCCTGTCGAAATGGGCCTTGCTCGCGGCACTGCTGCTGCTGGTGGTGGTGCTGGGGTTCTTCCTGCCGCCGGTCTCGATCATCCTGATGACCGCACCGATCATCCTGCCGCCGCTGCGCGCAGCGAATTTCGACATCATCTGGTTCGGCGTGGTCATGACCATCGTGATGGAGATGGGGCTGATCCACCCGCCGGTCGGCCTCAACATTTTCGTCATCCGCAATGTCGCGCCGGATATTCCGCTCAGCGATGTGATCTGGGGCACGCTGCCGTTCGTGCTGCTGATGATGCTGGCGGTCGTGGTGCTGTGCTTCGTGCCGGAGATTTCGACGGCGCTGCCCAATCTGGTGATGGGACCCGACGGGGGACGCTAAGCCGTAGGGCAGCCAAGCGCGGTCTTCGCGCCGTGCTCGCCCTCCGAGTCCAAAATATCGAAAACAACCCCATGCAAAGTAGTCGCCCGTGAATTATCGATCGATTCCGCGACTGTGCAATTGATATTGGCCCGCGAAAAACCTTCCGAGGCGGAGGCGAATACCGCGATCACCCTGGCGCCGGCCGCTTGCGAGGCCTCATAACCCTTTTCGTTCGGGACCAGCACGTGGAATTCGCCGGCGAGATGGCTGACGCCGCGCAGCACATCGTTTGAGCCGACCATCTGCGGGATCTCCTTCGGCGACACGAAGGCGCCGACCTCGACGGTCGACAACCCGGCGCCGAGCAGCGCCTCGATAAAGGCGATCCGGTCAGCGACGCTGATCGGGGTTTTCTCGTTCTGCAGGCCGTCGCGCGGGCCGACTTCGACGATGCGGACGGCGTCGCTCATCAGGCCGCCACCGGCTCGACTTCGGCAAGTTCGACGCCTTCGCCGACGATATCGCCGACCTTGCACTTGATCTTCTTCAGCACGCCGGCATAGGGCGCGCGCAGGGTCTGCTCCATCTTCATGACCTCCAGCGTCAGGATCGCCGCGCCCTTTTCCAGCATGGCGCCCTCCTCGGCCAGCAGCGCCACCACGGTGCCGGGCAACGGCGCCACGATCTTGTCCTCGCCGACCTGCTCCTCGGTCTCGCCGCCGAACGGATCGACCCAGTGCAGGTCGAAACGGCCATTGCGGGTGCGCAGATAGAGCTCATGGCCCTCGATCACGGCAACGATTCGGGTTTTCATCCCGTCGAGCGTCAGATCAAAGCTGCCATCAGCGACCGGCGACGCGGCAAAAACGAATTCGCGTTCGCCGACCGACAAGGTCGACGGCCCGCTGCCATATTGCAGGGTAACCTTTTGTTCGGCGCCCTGCCCCTGACGGAACGCGAACACGCGTTGCCGCCGGCCGACCGGCATCCAGCCAAAGGTCCGCCATGGCGAGGACGCCTCGTTGCGCGCCGCCGCCTGCTCGGCGCCAACGATCGCCGCGACCGCGGCGCAGAACTCGAGATCGCCGAGGCCACTCTGCTCCGCCGTCAGATTCTTCAATTCGCGTTCGATGAAACCGGTATCGATCGTGTTGGCCCGTACCTTGGGATGCGTCACCAGCGCCGACAGGAAGGGAATGTTGGTGACGATGCCGCGAACGTCGGTCTCTTCCAGTCCACGATTGAGCCGCTCGATCGCGGCGGCGCGGGTCGGCGCCCAAGCGATCACCTTGGCCAGCATGGCGTCGTAATAGGGCGACACCGCATCGCCGGCGCGATAGCCGGCGTCGATCCGCAGGCCATCGTTGGCCTCCGGCGTGCGCCAGGTCCTGATGCGGCCGACCGACGGCATGAAGTTCTTCTGCGGATTTTCCGCATAGACCCGCGCCTCGATGGCGTGGCCGTTCAGTTTGATCTCATCCTGCTTGAGCGGCAGCGCTTCGCCGAATGCCACCCGCAACTGCCACTCGACGAGATCGATGCCGGTGATCATTTCGGTGACGGGATGCTCGACCTGCAGACGGGTGTTCATCTCGATGAAGAACACGTCCTTGCCGTCGGAGACGAATTCGATGGTGCCGGCGCCGACGTAATTGACCGCGCCCGCCGCCTTGCGCGCGGCAGCGCAGACCGCCTCGCGCTGCGCGGCGTCAAGCGTCGGCGACGGCGCTTCCTCGATCACCTTCTGGTGCCGGCGCTGCAGCGTGCATTCGCGCTCGAACAGCGACAGCAGATTGCCATGGCTGTCGCCGATGATCTGCACCTCGATGTGGCGCGGATTCTGCACGAATTTTTCGATCAGCATGCGATCGTCGCCGAACGCCGCCTTGGCCTCGCGCTTGGCGCTGACGATGGCGGCCGACAATTCACCGGCCGAGTTGACCACGCGCATGCCGCGGCCGCCGCCGCCGGCCGAGGCCTTGACCAGCACCGGAAAGCCGATCTTGTCGGCGCCCTGTGCCAGCGTCGCGTCGTCCTGCGCCTCGCCGTGATAGCCCGGCACCAGCGGCACGCCGGCCTTTTCCATCAGCGCCTTGGAGCCGGATTTCGAGCCCATTGCGGTCATCATGGCGGCGGTGGGACCGACAAATACCAGGCCGGCATCGAGGCAAGCCTGCGCGAATTCGGCATTCTCCGACAAAAATCCGTAGCCGGGATGCACCGCTTCGGCGCCACTCTGGCGCGCCGCCTCGATCACCCGCGCGACATTGAGATAGCTGTCGCGTGCCCGCGCCGGGCCCAGCAGCACCGCCTCATCGGCCATGGCGACATGCATGGCATCGCGGTCGGCCTCGGAATAGACCGCAACGGTGCGCAGGCCCATCGCCTTTGCCGAGCGGATCACGCGGCAGGCGATCTCGCCGCGGTTGGCGATCAGGAGCGTGCGAAAGCGCCGGTAGAGTTTCGAGCGGTCGGTCATGAGATCCTGCATCACATCCTGAACAGGCCGAACTTCGTCGGCTCGATCGGCGCATTCGATGCCGCCGATAACCCAAGGCCCAGCACCAGCCGCGTGTCGGCGGGATCGATCACGCCGTCATCCCAGAGCCGGGCGGTAGCGTAATACGGATTGCCCTGGCTTTCGTATTGCGCCCGTATCGGCGCGCGGAACTTGTCTTCTTCCTCCGCCGACCAGGTGTCGCCCTTGGCTTCGATATTGTCGCGGCGGACCTGGCCCAGCACCATCGAAGCCTGCTCGCCGCCCATCACCGAGATCCGGGCGTTCGGCCACATCCAGAGGAAACGCGGGCTGTAGGCCCGACCGGACATGCCGTAATTGCCGGCGCCGTAGGAGCCGCCGATCACGACGGTGAATTTCGGCACGCCTGCGGTTGCCACCGCCGTCACCAGCTTGGCGCCGTCGCGCGCAATGCCCCCGGCCTCGTATTTTTTGCCGACCATGAAGCCGGTGATGTTCTGTAAAAACACCAGCGGGATATTGCGCTGGCAGCACAACTCGATGAAATGCGCGCCCTTCAGCGAACTCTCGCTGAACAGGATGCCATTATTGGCGATGATGCCGACCGGATAGCCCCAGACATGGGCGAAACCGCAGATCAGGGTCTGGCCGTACAGCTTCTTGAATTCATCGAATTCGGAGCCGTCGACCAGCCGCGCGATGAGGTCGCGCACGTCATAGGGCTTGCGGCCGTCGGCGGGGACCACGCCATAGACCTCTTCCGCTGGAAACATCGGCTCGCGCGGCTCCCGCAGGTTCAGGCTGGCGCGCGCCGGCGGCCT
>JAQGIE010000158.1 GCA_028291365.1 Rhodospirillales bacterium | reverse complement strand
CAGCTCGAAGGTGAAGGCGACGTCCTTCGAGGTGAAACTCTGCCCGTCGGACCATTTCACGTCATCGCGCAGCGTGAAGGTCAGCTTCAGCAGGTTGGGCGAGAAGTCGAAATTGGTCGCCAGCCGGAAATGCGGCTGGCCGTTATGCATGGCGTTGAAGATGACCAGCGGCTCGTAGACGAACTCGCGGACCGAATGCAGCCGCGTCGTCTCGTTGAACGGGTTGAAGTTGCGCACCCAGCCGGTGGTCAGGTTCGCCACCACGTTCAGCGTGGCCGGCGCCGGCGCGGTCTGCGCGGCAGCGACGCTGCCGACGAACAGACCAGCACCGCCGGCAACGAGAAGGGCGGCAAGAGTCAGGCGGCAGCGGGCGATGCGATTCATGATGCGCACTGTCCCAAGTCCGGGGCCGCGTCTGCTAGTCGTAAACTCGTTGATTTCGTCATGGCAGGCGCGTTCGCTGCGGCAAGTTCGGCGGTTTGTCGCAAAGGCGGCTTCGCCGCCGTGCCGAAACCAGATGCGGCGCCGCCGCATGTCTTGAAATCAGCGTTCACGCCGCGAGTTGCCGCGTGAGCTCGCGCACCGCCCGCTCGACGTCGACCGTCTGCTGAGTCGTGCGGCGTCGCACCAGCCGTTGCTGGGCATCCTGCGTCAGTGGTCGCGCCGCGGCTGCGATTCGCGTCCAGTCTTCGACGTCGCCATGGCTCGACAGCGCGATATCCATGCCCGCGGCGAGCACGTCGGCGCAGCGTCGGGGCAAGTCGCCCGCCAGCGCATCCATGTAGATACAGTCCGAAATCAGCACGCCGCCAAAGCCGAGCCGCTTGCGGATCAATCCCTCGACGATCGCTTGCGAGGTCGAAGCCGGCCGTTCGGGATCGATGGCCGGATAGACGATATGCGCGACCATGCCCCAGGGCGCGTCGGCCAGCGCGCGGAACGGCGCGAAATCGGTGCGGTCGAGTTCGTCGAGCGGCACGTCGACGGTGGGAAGCTGCTTGTGGCTGTCGACCAGCGCGCGCCCGTGTCCGGGAATGTGCTTGATCACCGGCGTGACGCCCGCCGCCAGCATGCCGTCGGTGAAAGCGCGGCCCAGCGCGATCACCTGCGCCGGCGCCGAGCCGAAGGCACGTTCGCCGATGACCGGATCGGCGCCGGCGACGGGCAGGTCGAGCAGCGGCGCGCAATCGACGTCGATTCCGTGGTCGCATAGCAGGCTGCCGATGGCGTTGCCGTTGAGCCGCGCCAGCTCGACGGCGCGGGCGGGGTCGCGTGCATAAAGCCGGCCGAACGCAGCAGGGGCGGGGAAGGCCGGCCACACCGGCGGGTCCATGCGCTGATGCTCGCCGCCCTCGTGGTCGATCAGGATCGGCGCCTCGCGCCCGACCGCCTCCCGGAACTGCTCGCACAGCCGCTTCAACTGGTCGGGCGTCTCGCAGTTGCGGCTGAACAGGATCAGGCCGAGCGGATCGGCGTCGCGGAAGAAGTCGAACTGCGCCCGGGTCAGGACCGGGCCCGGTGCGCCGAAGATGACGGCGAGGGGCGCTGCGCTGGGCGTCGTGTTCATGCAACAGAGCTTCTGGATCGTGTTCTTTCGATCAAGGCTCGCTTGTCGGTTGAACGAACTTGACGGTATGGTCCGGAGGAAGCGCGAAGCCGACGGGTAATCAAACCGCCGGCAAAATCGTCAAAACAAAAGACGAGAAGCGCATGGATCAGGGGGAGAACGGGTGCGCTGGCTTGGAGCGCTACGGAATGCTGGGGCAGCATACCTACTGCCATTGATCGCTGCCTTTGTGGCGGCGTTGCTTCTGCTTGCCGATACTATCGAGAGCAAGACTCAATTCCAGATCGAGTTCGCCCGTTCTTCGGCAGAACATGATCTCGGCACTCTGGTCGAATTCGCCAAGACGCAGAGCGCGGCCTTCGCCAGCACCAGTTTCATCGGCTACTCGATCGGCCGGTATTACGGATTCGCACCGGCCTTCGGCCAGATCTCGCCCGATCCCGAACGCGCCGCCGCGTTGCTGCGCCAGGTCTATGTGCAAGGCCAGATCCAGCCGCAGGACATGCCGTCGGTGCTGCCGCCCTACGCCAACGTGCATGAGCGGTTTCATCCCAGCTTCCAGGCCATGATCGAGACCAGCCTGTTCGACGATCTCTACCTCGTCGATCGGGTCGGCCGCGTCGTTTACTCTTTGCGCAAAGACAGTGCCTTTGCGACCGACTTGGCATCGGCGCGCCAGCGCGACACGCCGCTGGCCGAAGTGTTTCGCGAAGTGATGGCGCGGCTGCAGCAATCGACCGACCCCGCCCAGATCCTGGTCGTGTCCGGCCTGAAGCGTCTCGACGACAGTTTCGGCGTGCTGCTGGCGCGGCCGGTGGTGCGGCACGGCACCGTCGAAGGCGTCGTCGCCTTCCGCCTGCCGATGGCAAATCTCGAACAGCGGCTCGCGGCACTGCAGCGGCCGGGCCTGCGCTTTCATCTGCTCGACGCGCAGGGCGCGCCGATCGCGGCGTCTGCGATCGAACGTGGCGAACGCAGCTACGGTCCGTTTGCGGTGCCGGAAACCGGCTGGAAATACGCAGTCCTCGCCGATCGCGGCCAATTGGCCGGCGATCGCTGGCTGTTCGTGTGGGGGCTGGCCCTGTTCGGCCTGCTCGCGACCGCCGCGTCGCTGCGACTCCTTATGTATAGGCAAGTACCGGTCGAGGCGCGGGGCGAGGTTCCGGAGCGGCCGATCGCGTCGGTGCATCCGATCGTCAGCGCGGTCGCGGCCCAACCCGACCTGCAGGATGCCGACGCTCCGGAAAGCGGCGAAGACGCGCCGCACCCGCTGGATCTCGACGACGGCTATCGCCGCTGCATCGTCGAAGTGATGGTGGCCGCGCTCGATTGCTGGCAGCGCAGCAAGAGCAACGGGAAGGTCGAGCTTGCCGAGGAAAGCGGCCTGTGGCGCGTCTATATGGACCGGTCCTCGCTCCAGACCCGGACCATGGACAAGTATTTCCTGGTCGAGACCTTGCCGCGCAATCCGCGCTGGCGCGACGTGGTGCGCACCGCTGAATACGTGCTGCGCAATTGTCCCGAGCCCCAGCGCGAACGCGCCACGCTCGAAGCCGCTCTGTCGCAACTCAAGGCCCATCTGCGGCAGGCGGCGTAATTCCCCGCGAAAGCGGGGACCCATTGATTCGACCACCGGGATGTCGGCGACCCAACGCCAACGGCCCGATGGATCCCCGCTTTCGCGGGGAATGGGATGCTCGCTTTTTGTCATTTTCGGCATTCTGCCGGAATTCGCCTTTCGCCGATTCCTGGAGAAGTTTCCATGGCCGGGCGCAGTCGGCTGTCCGCCTGCGATTCGAATCGCCAGCGCTGGGAGCGCAGCGGTCGATGCGCTGCCAGGGAATTAAGAACAGGGAGATGGCGGATATGGGTTTGAACAGGTTGCTCCTGCACAGCACCGTGAGTGCGGTGGCTGTGCTGCTGCTGGCCGACGTCGCGGCGGCGCAAACGATCCCGGGTTCGGTACCCGAAGAAATCGTCGTGACCGGCATTCGCGCCAGCTTGCAGCAATCGGTGCAGACCAAGCGCAACGCCAACGCGATCGTCGAGGCGATCACCGCCGAAGACATCGGCAAGTTCCCTGACAAGAACGTCGCCGAATCGCTGTCGCACCTGCCGGGCGTCACCGTCGATCGCGACTACGGACAAGGCGAGCGCGTCTCGATCCGCGGCACCGATCCGGCGCTGAACCGGACCTTGCTCAACGGCCAGACCGTCGCGTCCACCGACTGGTTCATCCTCGACAGCCCGGGCCGCACCTTCAACTACACGTTGCTCGCGCCGGAAATCGTCGGGCGCCTGGAAGTGTTCAAGTCGCCCGAAGCGCGCATCGATGAAGGCAGCATCGGCGGCACGGTGATCGTCGAAACACGCAGGCCGCTCGACCTGAAGCAGACCTATTCGTTCGGCGCCACCGCCGAGGTCGGCTACAACGATCGCCGCGGCAAGGCTGCGCCGAACTTCTCCGGTTTCTTCGGCTATAAGGATCCCAACAATCGTTGGGGCCTCGTCGTGTCGGCGCTGCGCAGCGAAGAATATCTGCAGCGCGACGGTTTCGAGACGTTGGGCTATCCGACCGTGGCCGACACGGCGGTTCCGGCTTCGCTGGTCGGCGGCGCCGCGGCCGCATCGACGGTGCGCATTCCCAACACGATCAACTCGGCCTTCTTCCAGCAAGAGCGCACGCGCACCGGCGGTACGGTGGGTCTGCAGGCGCGTCCGACCGACCGGCTGGAACTGAATTTGACGGGCTTCTACGTCAAGGGGAAGTACGACAACTACAATCAGAGCCGCTACTACTTCAACGCCTGGGGTGGCGCGACGGCGACCAGCGCAGCGGTATCGAACGGCGTCGTCTCGGCGGCGAACTTCTCGCGCGGTCTGGTGCTGCTCGACGCGATCTCGCGCAAATCCGAGGTCGAAACCTACGCCATCGATCTCAAGGGCGATTATCTCGGCGACCGCTGGAAGCTGACGGCGCAAGCCGGCACGACGCGCTCGACCGGCGGCACGCAGCAGCAATATTTCGGCGAGTTTGAATCGATCCAGGCCTACAGCTACGACATCAGCGGTGCGCCGGGACGCCTCGCCACGGTGACGTCGCCGAAAGCGTCAACCGATACCAGCAACACGTCGATCGGCTTCGCCCAGGTGCGACGCGAACCGACCTCGGACGAAGAACAGTACGGCCAGCTCGACTTCAAGCACGATCTGGACGGGCTTGGCGTCTTCAACTCGATCCAGGTCGGCGGCAAGTACCGCGCCCATGAAACGACGCGTGACTCGATGCTCACCGGCGTGCCCGGCAACAACACGACGCTCGCCAGCCTGTTCGGCGGCAACACGCCGAGCGGATTCAGCGACGGTCTCGCGGTCAACTCGACGCTGACCAACTGGGCGACCGCCGACAAGGGCAAGCTCGAGAGCTATCTCATCAGTCAGAACGCGACCTATCTGCCGTATCTGCCGGCCCAGTTCTCGGTGCAGGAAAAGATCTCGGCCGGTTATGGCCAGGTCAATTTCGACGGCGGAAATTTCCGCGGCAATTTCGGTCTGCGCTTCGTGCACACCGAACAGACCAGCACCGGCAAGCAGGACATCACCGGCAACGCCATCCCGACCTCCAACGCGAACGTACGCACGGTCGTGTTCGACAAGAGCTACAACGACTGGCTGCCCAGCCTGAACGTCGCGTTCGACGCGACCAAGGACGTCGTCGTTCGCTTTGCCGCATCGCGTGTGATGGCCCGCGCCAACTATTCGGACCTGGCGGCGACGATCACCACCACCAACACGGTGCGCACGGGTGACGGCGGCAATCCCAACCTCGATCCATACCGCGCCACCAATTTCGACGCCTCGGTGGAATATTACCTGGGCCGCGAAGCCCTGATCGCGGGCACCGCCTTCTACAAGGACATCAGCTCGTACATCTTCCGCGCCAGCGCGCCCGAGACCGTGTTCAACACCGACACGAACCGGCTCGAGACGTTCAACGTGTCGCGTCCGCGCAACGGCGGAGCGGCCTCGGTGAAGGGTTTCGAACTCACCTACCAGAACCAGATCTGGCGCGGCTTCGGAATCCAGGCGAACTACACCTTCTCGTACGCGTCGTCGGACGGCACCACGCCGCTGCCGTTCAACTCGCGGCATTCGTTCAACCTGACGCCGTATTACGAAAACGACCTGGTGAGCGCGCGCGTGACCTACGGTTATCGCACCAAGTATTTCCGGGCGATCGATCGCGCCACGCCGGTCTATAACGACAACTACAACCAGCTCGACGCCTCGATCGCGTTCAACGTCACGCCGCAACTCCAGATCACCGCGCAGGCGCAGAACCTGCTCGACGAACTGCAGTACCAGTATGCGGGTTCCGAGAACGTGCCCTACGCGGCCTACAAGAACGGCCGCCGCTTCTTCGGCGGTGTCCGCTTCACCTACTGACGCTCCGTCTTCCTCCCAACTCGCACGGCCCGGAGTTCGCTCCGGGCCGTTTTCTTTTGCGGCCTGCGGACAATGCTTCAGGCGGTTTCGATCACGGGCTCGTGATGGACCGGAAAATTCAGCGAGTTGGCGACATAGCATTTGCGGCTGGCTTCGTGATGCAGCGCCAGCGCGAGCTTTGCGTCGGAGCCGGCCGCAATCGTCACATGCGGACGCAAGGTGGCGCTGGTGAAACGCCCGCCGGTATCTTTGTCTTCTTCCATCGTCGCAACCGCGTCGTCGCGATACGCCACGACCGTCACGCCCGCATCGGCGCACAGATGCAGGTACCAAAGCTGGTGACAGGCGGCGGTCGACGCCAGCAGCAGCTCTTCCGGATTCCAGCGCGCCGGATTGCCGCGAAAAGACGGATCCGACGATCCCGGAATCGCCGCCTTGCCGGCCGCTTCGATACGATGGTCGCGATCATAGTCGCGATACCCGCTGGTGCCGGTACCGCGATCGCCGGTCCATTCGACCGCGACCTTGTAGTGATGTTCCTTGCTCATCCACGCCTCTGCCGGGTTCAGGCGGGCCGCTTGCTCAGTCGGATTGGCCGCCAATCCAGGTGGCATGCACGTGCAACGTCTCGTCGAGAAGGACCAGATCCGCGCGCAGGCCGGGGGCAATTCGGCCGCGATCGGCAAGGCCGATGAACTGGGCCGGGTAGAGCGAGGCCATGCGCAGCGCCTCGTCGAGACCGACGCCCAGCATCGACACCGCGTTGCGTACCGCCTGCGCCATGTCGAGATCGGCGCCCGCCAGGGTGCCGTCGTCGGTGACGAGCCGCCCGTCGCGGCGATGAATGGTCTGTCCATACAGCTCGAACCGCGTCAGCTCGGTGCCCAACGGCGGCATCGAGTCGGTGACCAGGAACAGCTTGCCGCGCGGCTTGGCCGCCAGCGCCAGTTTCAGCATGGCCGGATGGACATGCACGCCGTCGACGATGACGCCGCACCAGCTCGATGCGTCGTCCAGCGCGGCGCCGGCGATGCCGGGCGCGCGATTGGCCAAGGGCGGCATCGCGTTGAACAGATGCGTGAAGCCGGTCATGCCGCGCGCCAGCGCCTCGCGCGTGCGCTCGTAGCTCGCGGCCGAATGCGCACCGGCCACGACCAGCCCCGCCTGGACAAGCCGCGCGACGTCCTCGGGTGCAACCGTTTCGGGCGCGAGCGAAACCAGCACGCGCGGCAGGATTGCAGGCAAGGCGCAGAGAAACGCGATGTCGTCCGCGGTCGGTGGGCGCACGTAGCGGGCTTCGTGCACGCCGCGGCGCTCGCGCGAAATGAACGGCCCTTCGAGATGGATGCCGGTGCCGGCCTCACGCGCCGCCGCAACCGCTTCCTGCATTTTGGTTTCGGTGTCGGTGATCAAGGTCGGCAGCAACGTCGTGGTGCCGAAGCGGCGATGCGCGGCTTGGATGGTCCGGATCGAAGCTGCGGTCGGCGTCGCGTTGAACAGCACGCCGCCGCCGCCATTCACCTGCGTATCGACGAAACCTGCCGCCAGGATCGATCCCGGCGGCAGGTTGGGCGCGTCGCGCGCGGGCACCAGGTCGACGATCCGCTCGTCCTCCAGCACCAGCGCGTGATCGTCGAGCGTCGACTCGCCGGTGAAGATTCGTGCGCCGGTGAGCGTCTGGCGCATCACACCGTCTCCGTCACCTTCTTGAGGTTCGGCGGCGTGTCGGGATCCAGCCCGCGTGCCCGCGCAACTTTGTGAATGGCGAGATAGAAGCTCAGCACCTGCGCCAGCGGCGCGATTTCGGCGGCGAGATTCGGCACGGTCGGCAGCGCGATCGTGCCGTTGACGGCGGCGGTGCTCAACACCGGCGCGCCGAGCGAAACCATGCGTTCGATGACGGCGCGGTTGGACTCTTCGGTCGCGTCGTGCTGGGTCAGCGCGATGACCGGGAAGCCGGGGCCGACCAGCGCCAGCGGGCCGTGAATGACTTCGGCGGCGCTGAAGGCTTCGGCGTGCAGGCGGCACGTCTCCTTGCATTTGAGCGCCATTTCCAGCGCCGCACCGTTGCCGAGCCCGCGCGCGATGACATAGAGGCCGCCGACCTCGGTGAGCCGCGCCAGCGCGTCGCTCCAGTCGCATCGCATCGCGTCGTCGAACGCCTGCGGCGTCGCCGCCACCGCCTGGTGCAGCGCCGCGTCGTCGCGCCAATGTGCCGCGAGCTGCAGGAAGGCGAAGGCCGACATCAGATAGGATTTGGTTGCCGCGACGCTGATCTCGGGTCCGGCGCACAGCGGCAGGAAGATATCGCACGACGTCGCCAGCGGCGAGGTCTCGTCATTGACGAACCCGACCACCAGCGCGCCGCTGTCGCGCGCGCTGGCGACCAGGCGCAGCAGATCGGGGCTGCGGCCCGATTGCGAGACGACGATGAACAGCGCGCCGTCGAGCTGCAGCCTGATGTCGTAGAGCGACGCGATCGACGGGCCGATCGACGCGACCGGCAGGCCGAGCCGCGTTTCGATCAGGTATTTGCCGTAATAGGCGGCGTGGTCGGAACTGCCGCGCGCGCAGGTGACGACCAGGCGCGGCTTGAGCGCGCGCAGCCGTTCGCCCAACGCGGCAAAGCCGGGGCCGCAACGCGCGATCTGCCGCCGCGCCGCCGCGCCGGATTCGGCCGCTTCGCGGGCCATTTGGGGAAGAGCGTTCGTGTTCATGTTGTTTCAGAAAGAACGGCGATCACCGTCATCCCTTGGCCTCGTTCAGGTTCAATTCGACGATCACGTCATAGGCGTCGCCGCGATATTGCGAGCGCATCAGCTCGAGCGGCCGTCCGTCTTTCAGAAAGCTGCGCCGCTCGATCGACAAAGCGGGCGTGCCCGGCGGGACTTGCAGAATCTTCGACTGCTCGGCGTCGAGCACGATCGCCGACAGGCGCTGCAGCGCCCGATGCGGACCATGACCGAGCACGCGCAGCCGCTCATAAAGCGAGCCGCGAACCGAGTCCGGGTCGGGCAGGAAGCGCGCCGCGATGGTCGCATGTTCGATCGCGATCGGCGTGCCGTCGACCAGGCGCACGCGATGCAGCCGACTCACCATTTCGCCGGGTTGCAGCCCCAGCGCCATGGCTTCGTCGGGCGTCGCGGTGGCGGTGCCGCGGCGCAGCCAGTGCGAGCTCGGCTCCAGCCCGCGCGAGCGCATGTCTTCGGTGAAGCCGGTCAGCGCCGACAGCGCCTGCACGACATGCACGCCGCGGCTGACATAGGTGCCGGCGCGCGCGCGTTGTTGCAGCAGGCCCTCGTCGACCAGTTCCTGCAGCGCCTTGCGTACCGTGACGCGCGAGACGCCGAACCGTTCGGCGAGTTCGCGCTCGGCCGGCAGCGCCTGCTCGACCTGCAATGCGCCGTCCGCGATCAGCTTGCGCACGTGACGCGCCAGCTGGAGATAGAGCGGCCCCGCCGTTTCAGAATCCGCGCCCGCCAGCGCCTCGCGATGAAACAGGGCGCCGCTCATGCCGCGCCATGTTCGGAGCGCGCTGCGCGCCGGGCCAGCAGCAGCGCGCCGTCCATCGCGTCGCCTTTCGCTTGCACCAGGGCGGCGCGCGCCGGCGGCGACAGGAATGGTTCGATCGCGCTCGCGGCGCCGCCCATCAAACAGATATGCGGCGCGCCGAGCTGGCGCAGGCGCTCGATATGCGCGTCGAGCCGCGCCGCGCCCTGCTGCACGATCTCGGTTGCGATCGGGTCGTCCTGCAACGCGTGTTCGAGCACCAGCGGCGCAAATGTCGCGTAATTGCCGGGTTTCGCCGACGCGGCCCATTCGACGATGCGCGTGGGCGGACCGAGCTTGGCGAGGACGGCGTCGGTCAGCGCGCTCGCGCGGGTAAGGCCGTCATGCGCACGGACGGCGGCGCGGATCGCCTCGCGGCCGATCGCGGCGCCGCTGCCATCGTCGGAAATCTCGAAGCCCCAGCCGCCGACCGAATGCGCCACGCCGCCGATCAGCGCGTAGCCGACGCTGCCGGTGCCCACGATCAGGATGGCGCCGTCCTCGCCCGCAAAGGCGCCGAGGCAGGCCGTGTGCGCGTCGGTCTCGACCTCGACGCTGGCGAAGGGCGATCTGCCGGTGAGAAGGAACTCGACGTCTTCCGGGCCGCAAACGCCGGCGAGGCCGAAGCCGGCGCGGATCCGGCCCATCGCGTCGGCGCTCAGGCCCGCCTGGCCCAGCGCCTGGTCGGTCGCCGCCAGAATTGCAGACCAGGCAGCCTCCAGCCCGAGCCGGATATTGGCTGGGCCGGCGAACCCCTCACCCAGGCGCTTGCCCGCCGCATCGGTCAGCCGGGCCCGGCACCTGGTGCCGCCGCCGTCGATTCCCAGAAACAAGATTGGCTCGCCCATGGTCTGCTCTCCGCGCTGCGGCGACCATACCAACATGATACCAGAGGAGACCAGATCGAATTTCGGCCAGGCTGGCGGCGCCAGGAAAGGCGCGGCCGGACGGCTCCGCAACAAATTGCCCCGAAAAGTCGGCTTGTGGATCGGGGCCGGGCCGGGCTTTGTGCCGCCACCAGCGGGGAGTGTGCTGTGAAGGGTCGTGTTCTCGTCGTCGCCGGGTCGGATTCGAGCGGTGGTGCCGGCATCCAGGCCGACATCAAAACCATTACTGCGCTCGGCGGCTACGCCGCGACCGCGATCACCGCGATCACCGCGCAGGACACGCACGGCGTCCATGCCGTGTTTCCGGTTCCGCCCGAGCTCGTCGTGAAGCAGATGCGGCTGGTGCTCGACGATATCGGCGCCGACGCGATCAAGATCGGCATGCTGGGCGACGCGGCCACGGTCGAAGCGGTGTCGGACGTGCTCGATGACGTGGCGCATATTCCGTTGATCGTCGATCCGGTGATGCGTGCCAAAGGCGGCGCGCAATTGATGGACGGCGCTGCGGTCGAAGCGACGCGGCGCCGCCTTGCGCTGCTCGCGACGGTGCTGACGCCCAACATTCCCGAAGCCGAACTGCTCGCCGGCTGCACCATCGACGACGTGCTGGGGATGGAGCATACGGCCGAGCTGCTGTTGACGCTCGGGTCGCGCGCGGTGCTGCTCAAAGGCGGTCATCTCGGCGGTGACGAAGTGGTCGACATCCTTGCCACCGCCGACGGGCTGTTGCGGTTCGAAGCGCCGCGCGTGAAGTCGCGCCACACGCACGGCACCGGCTGCACGCTGGCGTCGGCCATCGCGGTGTCGATGGCGCAGGGCCTGTCGCTGCAGGATTCGGTGGCGCGCGCCCGTGCCTATGTACAACGCGCCATCGCCACCGCGCCGGGCTATGGCGGTGGTCACGGCCCGCTCAACCACGCCCATACGTTCGAGCGCTTCAGGCCGTGAGCCTGGACTGGAACCCGAAGCTCTATCTGCGCTTCGGTGACGAGCGCACGCGCGCCGCGCTCGACCTGCTCGCGCGTGTTCCGGCTGAGGCGCCGCAGCGTGTCGTCGATCTCGGTTGCGGGCCCGCCAACTCGACCATGTTGCTCGCGGCGCGTTGGCCCGGTGCCGCCATCGACGGTGTCGACAGTTCGGCGGCGATGGTCGCGCAGGCGTGCACGGCGCTGCCCTCGGCGCGGTTCGAGCAAGGCGACATCGCGAGCTGGACGCCGAAGGCGCCGTACGACGTGGTCTATTCGAACGCCACGCTGCAATGGCTGCCCGACCACGCGACCTTGATCCCGCGCCTGTTCGAAGCGGTGGCGCCGGGCGGATGGTTCGCGGTGCAGATGCCGAACAACAAAGCGAGTCCGAGCCAGAGCGTGTTCCGCGACCTTGCAGCATCGCCGCGCTGGTCGGGCAAGCTCAAAGACGCAGCGATTTCGCCGCCGATCGGTAGCGTCGGTTTCTACGACGACCTGATGCGGCCGGCGGCGCGCTTCGTCGAGCTGTGGGAGACCGAGTACCAGCACCGGATGCAAGACGCAGCCGCGATCGTCGAATTCGTGCGCTCGACGGCGATCAAGCCGTATCTCGACCTGCTGTCGCCGGACGAACTGCGTGATTTCCTGGATGAGGGGACGGCTTTGCTCGCCGACCGCTTCGAACGCCGTAGCGACGGTACGATCCTGTTCCCGTTCCGCCGGCTTTTCTTGGTGGCGCAACGCTGAACCGGCCCGCGCGCAGGCGCGCAACAACCGCCGGCGCAGGCGCGTAACAACCGCATAGCTGCGGCGCGCGCTGCGGCAACAATGTGCGTTGACGCTTCCATCTTCGCCGACGTACCACCGGACCGGGCCACGTTCCCCCACCGGAACGCTATCGTCTGGAAGGACGGTTGCAGATGACGACGAACCTGTCGGCAAAGCCGGGCGTACGCCCGCAAAATCCCCAATTCAGCTCAGGTCCCTGTGCCAAACGCCCCGGCTGGTCGGTCGAGGTGCTCAAAGGCGCATTTCTTGGCCGCTCGCATCGCTCGAAAGAGGGCAAGGCGCGGCTCTATGACGTGATCGAGCGCACGCGCCGCATCCTGTCGATCCCCGACGACTATCGCATCGCCATCGTGCCGGCCTCGGACACGGGCGCGGTCGAGATGGCCTTGTGGTCGCTCCTCGGGTTCCGCGGCGTCGATCTGCTCGCCTGGGAAAGTTTCGGCCAGGACTGGGTCACCGACGTGGTGAAGCAGCTGAAGCTGCAGGACGTCCGCACCTTCGACGCGCCCTACGGACAACTGCCCGACCTGCGCCAGGTCGATTTCGCGCGCGACGTGGTCTTCACCTGGAACGGCACCACGTCGGGCGTACGCGTGCCCGACGGCGACTGGATTCCGGACGATCGCGTGGGGCTGGCAATCTGCGACGCGACCTCGGCCGTGTATGCGATGCCGCTGCCGTGGCGGAAGCTCGATGTCATCACCTGGTCCTGGCAGAAAGTGCTGGGCGGTGAAGCGCAGCACGGCATGCTGGTCCTGAGCCCGCGCGCCGCCGAGCGGCTGACGTCGTACACGCCCGCCTGGCCGTTGCCGAAACTGTTCCGCCTGACCGCGAAAGGCGCGCTGTCGGAAGGCGTGTTCAAGGGCGAGACCATCAACACGCCGTCGATGCTGTGCGTCGAAGACGCGATCGACGGGCTCGACTGGGCCGAGAAGATCGGCGGACTCGACGCGCTGGTCGCGCGCTCGGAAGCGAATCTCGGCGCCATCGCACGCTGGGTCGAAAAAACGCCGTGGGTCGAGTTCCTGGCCTCGGTGCCGGGGACGCGAAGCAACACATCCATCTGCCTCGTCTTCACCGACGGCAGCGATTCGGCGGCCATCGCCAAGCTGCTCGAAGCCGAAAACGTCGCGCTCGACGTGGCCGCGTATCGCGCGGCACCGCCGGGCCTGCGCATCTGGGGCGGCGCGACGGTGGAGACTTCGGATATCGAGAAGCTGCTGCCGTGGATCGAGTGGGCGCACGACCAGGTGCGTTCGCAGTCGTCGGCCGCAGCTTGATGTCGTCCCCGCGCAAGCGGGGATCCATCCAACCACATTCTCCAGTTTCCGAGCTCGTTGCTCGATGGATCCCCGCTATTCGCGGGGAATAGGGAAAACAAAATGCCCAACGTCCTCGTTTCCGACGAACTGTCCCCGCGCGCGGTCGAGATTTTCCGCGAGCGCGGCATCGACGTCGATTTCAAGCCCGGCCTCAAGCCCGACGAGCTCAAGAAGATCATCGGCAAATATGACGGTCTCGCCATCCGTTCCTCGACCAAAGTGACCAAGGAGCTGCTCGAACAGGCGCTGGCGCTGAAGGTGATCGGCCGCGCCGGCATCGGCGTCGACAATGTCGACGTGCCGGCAGCCTCGGCGCGCGGCGTGGTGGTGATGAACACGCCGTTCGGCAATTCGATCACCACCGCCGAACACGCGATCGCGATGCTGTTCGCGCTGGCGCGCGACATCCCGCAAGCCAACCAGTCGACGCGCGCGAGCAAGTGGGAGAAGTCCCGCTTCATGGGCGTCGAGCTGTACGGCAAGGTGCTGGGCGTGATCGGTGCCGGCAATATCGGCTCGATCGTCGCCGACCGCGCCATCGGGCTGAAGATGAAAGTGATCGCCTACGATCCCTTCCTCGGCGAAGAACGCGCCCGCGATCTCGGGGTCGAAAAGGTCGAGCTCGACGATCTGCTGGCGCGCGCCGATTTCATCACGCTGCACGTGCCGTTGACCGACCAGACGCGCAACGTGTTGAGCGCGGCGAACCTCGCCAAGACCAAGAAGGGCGTGCGCATCATCAATTGCGCGCGCGGCGGCCTGATCGACGAGGCCGCGCTCAAGGCGGCGATCGAAAATGGGCATGTCGCCGGCGCCGCGCTCGACGTGTTCACGGTCGAGCCGGCCAAGGACAATCCGCTCTTCGCGCTGGAGCAGGTGATCTGCACGCCGCATCTCGGCGCCTCGACCAACGAGGCGCAGGAGAACGTCGCGCTGCAGGTCGCCGAACAGATGAGCGATTTCCTGTTGCACGGCGCCGTCACCAACGCGCTCAACATGCCGTCGCTGTCGGCCGAGGATGCACCCAAGCTCAAGCCGTACCTGAAACTCGCCGAACAGCTCGGCGCGTTCGTCGGCCAGATCATGGAGAAGGGGCTGAAGCGGATCGAGATCCGCTATGCCGGCCAGGTCGCGTCACTCAATCTACGGCCGCTCACCGCGGTGGTGCTGAAAGGCCTGCTCGGCACGCAGGTCGAAAGCGTCAACATGGTCAACGCGCCGATCCTGGCCAAGGAACGCGGCATCGACATCGTCGAGACGCGCACCGAAGAAGCGATCGACTACCAGACCGAGATTACGGTGCAGGTCACCACCGACACCGGTACGCGCACGGCGGTCGGCACCTTGTTCGCCGAACGTCCGCGCGTCGTCGGCATCGACGGCATCCCGACCGAAGCCGAGCTGACGCCGCACATGCTGCTGGTGTCGAACCAGGACAAGCCCGGCTTCATCGGCGCTTTCGGCCGCATGCTCGGCGATGCGGGCGTCAATATCGCGGGCTTCCATAACGGCCGTTCGGGACCGGGCGGCGTCGCGCATTGCCTCGTCTCGGTCGACGAGCGCGTCGAAGACGGGCTGCTGCGCAAAGTCGCGCAGCTTCCCAACGTCGTGTCGGTGCGGGCGCTGCGTTTCTAGCCCAATGTCAGATCCGGATAGGCGGCGAACACCGCACCTTTAAGCGGTGCGCCGATCAACGCGAGCTCTTCGGCGGAGGTGGCGAAATTCAGCAGCAGCTGGGCGCGTGAAATGCCGTGCGACAGCGCATTCAGCTGTACCTGCATGCCGCCCGAATCCGGTGCGCGACCGAACGCGTTGGTATAGAGCATCGTCACGAAAGCCGAATCCGACAGCGACGGCAAGGCCAGCGCCGATGCTTCCTTCGAATTCAGGAAGTTCGTCGCGAGCTGCAACAGGCTGACGCCGCCCGTCGCGGCTTTGACCTGCGCATTGAGTCCCGCTTCGTCGGGCAGGCGGCTGTAGCCGACCTGATAGATGCCGGCGATCGACGCTGCCTTGGCGTCTGGATTTAGAATCAGCACGCCGTCGTCGAATCGAATACGGTCGATATAGGCCAACCGATCGGTCCCGTCGGGGCCGGTCACCGTAATCGTGTTGTCGCTGGCGTTCCGTACGATCGAGTTCTGGATCAACAGTGTTCCGTTCTCCAGCACCGTGTCGCTTGTACTGGGGCTGCCGACGAACACGTCGTCGCCGTACGTGCCCACCAATGGATTCTTTTTGCCGTCGGTGATCGTGTACGGCGCGGTGCCGGAGGTCGCTTTGGTCGGATCCAGCGGGCCGCCATATTGGAGGTCGATGCCGGCGCCGCCGGCTGTGACGGAAAAGTTGTTGCTGAAGCTGTTGTTCAGCGTGATCGCTGCTTTGACGACGCCGTTCGATTTGACCGTCAGCGTGCTGCCGGAAAAATTCACATAAACGCCGGCCAGCGGGACGTCGGTCAGGCTGATCGTGTCGTCGGTGCCGAGATCGGTGATCGTCGTGCCGTTGAGGTGCGCAGCTGTGTCGCTGAACTTATCGGCGCCGCCGCCGCCGGTGAAGACGTCGGTACCGCCAGCGCCCGTCAGGATGTCGGCGCCCGTGCCGCCGATGATCGTGTGCGCAGCGCTGTTGTCGGTGATTGTGGCGCCGGCGGTGCTGGTCGTCTTGATCGTCGCGATGGTGGCGTCGGTGGCGACGCCGGTCAGATCGAATTTGGTGCTGGCCGACTGAATGACGTTGCCGGTGCCAAAACCGCCGATGGCGGTCACACTGCCGCCCCCTGCAACGAGTTGCTTGCCGTCGACCGTGAATGTTGCCGCGACGCTGGACCCCAACGTCTGAATGTTCGTCAGCGTTACGCCGGTCAGATCGAGTGCGCTTCCCGTCGTAGCCAAGCCATTGGTGACGCCGTTGTCGGCTTTGATCGTGGCCATCGAGCCGCCGCCCGCCACGAGCTGCGTATTGTCGAGCGTGAAGAGCGCACTGGCGCCGGTCGCTTCCAGCGTCTGCACGTTGTTGACGGTGACCCCTGTCAGCGCGAACGCGATATCCGCCGTTTTGATCGCATTGCCGGTGCCGGTGCCGCTGATCTTCGTCAGCGATCCACCGAAGCCGGACACTTGCGATTGATTGAGCACGAAGCTGGTGCCGGCCGTCGTGTCGCTCAACGTCTGGACGTTGGTCAGCGTCACGCTGTGCAGGTCGAATGTCGTACTCGCACTGGCCAGCGTGTTGCCGGCGCCCGTCGCCGCGATCGTCGTCACCGAACCGCCGACCGTGCCGACTTTCAATTGCGCGGTGTCGATCGTGACCGTCGAGCCTGCTGTTGCGGCGCCGAGCGTCTGGATGCCGTTGATCGTCAGGCTGTGGACGTCGAACCCGGTCCCAGCGGCGGTGAGGGTGTTGCCGGTGCCGACGCCGGTGATGGTGGTGATTCCGGACGCACCACCGAGTTGGCTCAGCGCGACTTTGATCGTCGACGGGCTATCGGCGGCCACCGTCTGCACGCGCGTGATCGTGATCTGCGAGAGATCGAACAGTCCGCCGTTCTGCAGATTGAGGCGATTGGTCCCGGTAGCGCCGTCCAGCGAGTCGCCCGCCGTCAGCGCCGTCACCGTCGAGTTGAAAATGTCATCGGTCGCGTCACCGACAAACGTGTCCGTGCCGGTAGTGAGTGTCCATGTCGTCGTCGGCATGCGAGCAGCCTGTCTAGCTCAATGCTCGTCTTCGACCGGGCGCTCGCCGACCTTGCGGCGTACCGCGGGCGCTTTGCGCGGCTCATCGCCGGCCGGTTCCGGCGACGGCAGCAGCTTCACCTGCGTCGTCGCGAGATATTTGCGCGGATTGACCACGCGCGGCCGGTCCTGTTCGGCCAGCACCGCGCCCGCTTCGAGCAGGCTTTCGACCGCGCGCAACGTCTTCTGCCGCGCCACCGCCAGCTCGCCCTCGCGCGCCTTGCCGCTGTTTTCGAATTCGGCGATGCGCCCGAACAGGCCGATTTCCTTTTCCAGGATCTCGATGCGGCGCTCGGCGCGGGTCTCCTTCAAGAAGATCGTGACGTTGAGGATCTGCACCAGCGCGTCGCGCACCGTTGCAATCGGCTTGGCCGAGCCGAGGAAGTCGATCGACTTGTCGCTCCCCGAATCCATGCCCAGCACCAGGATCGGATCGAAACTGTCGCTGCCGAGCACCATGGCGACGTCATAGAGATCTTCGACCGCCGACATGGCGGTCTTGATGCGGGCCGGCGTCGACAATTCGTCTTCGCCTTCGGGCAGCACCACCGACAGGACCCTGTTGCCGCCCAGGCCGTCTTTCTTCTTGGCGTTTTCCAGCGCCGCGGTGGTGCTGCGGGTTTCGATCAGGTCGAGCAGGCGCGGCAGGTAGTTGACCACGAAGGCCAGCGAATGGCGCGCCTCGGTGGCGGCGCGCAGCAAATCGCCCTGGTCCTTCGGGCGCGCGATAGCCTGGCGCCAGAATTCGTCGGCGAAGACGATTTCGAGATCGAGGATCGTGATGGTCTGATCGATGACATCGGTGATCAGCGGCTTGAACCGGCTGATCGACTGGATCGCATGCAGGATTTCAGCGACCGGCAGCTCGACCTTCTCGTCGCGCAGTGACAGCCGGAGCTTGGTCACGGCGTCGATCAGGTTTGCCTCTTCGATGAGGTCGAGGAGGCGGTTGACGCCTTCGATGATCTCCAGACGGCGCATCGTACATCCCTGTTGGTTGGCGAGACCCTAGCCGGTGGCTGTCGGCTCCGGAAGAGCGGGGGCCTGATCTGCGGGCGCGACCATCGACGTGCCGGTCGATCCGGTTTACCCATGCGCCCGCCATGCAAGACGCGCTGCACGCGGCCCTGCTGCCGCAGGGTCTGCACGATCTTCTCCCGCCCGACGCCGGCCACGAGGCCGCGATCGTCGAACGCGCCCTCGCAACCATCGCCGCGCACGGCTACGAGCGCGTGAAGCCGCCGCTGGTCGAGTACGAGGCGGGCCTGCTGGCCGGGGTCGGCGCGGCCGATCGCGACCGCATCTTCCGCCTGCTCGATCCCGTGACCCAGCGGACCATGGCGGTGCGCGCCGACCTGACGCCGCAGATCGCGCGTATCGCGGCGGTGCGGCTACGGCACGCGCCGCGGCCGCTGCGCCTGGCCTATACCGGCGAAGTGCTGCGCGTGGTCGGCGACCAGCTCCGTCCCGAGCGGCAATTCCGCCAGGTCGGCTGCGAATTGATCGGCAGCCTCGAGCCGACCGCCGACGCCGAGATCATCGCGCTGGCGGTCGAGACCGCGCTGACGCTCGGCATCGCCGGCCTCACCGTCGACCTGGCCCTGCCGACGCTGGTGCCGGCGCTGCTCGAAGCGCACGGCGTCACCGGTAAGGCCCGCACCGACATTGAAACCGCGCTCGATCGTCGTGACGCCAGCGTGCTGGCGGCGCGCGGCGACGAGATCGGCCGCACCTTGTCGGCGCTGGTCGGCCTGGCCGGCCCGATCGATGCGGCCCTGACCAAATTTGCGGCGCTGGCTTTGCCGCCCTCGGCCGAGCCGGATCGCGCCCGGTTGTTCGCGGCCGTCGCGCAGTTGCGCGGACGCATGCCGGCGGTGCCGCTGACGGTAGATCCGGTCGAGCGGCGCGGCTTTGAATTCCAGACCGGCCTGTCCTTCACCTTGTTCGCGCGCGGCGTGCGCGGCGAACTCGGCCGCGGCGGGCGCTATCGCGTCGCCGCCTCGAACGAGCCCGCGGTGGGCGTCACCTTGTTCAGCGACAGCCTGTTGCGCGCGTTGCCGCCGCCCGCGCGCACGCGCCGCGTCTTCGTGCCGTTCGGCGACGAAGCAGGCGCCCGCCTGCGCGAACAAGGCTGGATCACGGTTACCGGGCTTGGCCCGGTTGAGGACGCGCGCAGCGAAGCCAAACGGCTCGGCTGCACGCATGTGTGGGTGCACGGCGCGCTTTCGGAGATTGCGTAATGGCGAATGTCGCGGTGGTTGGCGTCCAGTGGGGCGACGAAGGCAAGGGCAAGATCGTCGACTGGCTGTCGAGCCGCGCCGACGTGGTGGTGCGCTTTCAGGGCGGCCACAATGCCGGTCACACGCTGGTGGTCGGCGAACAGGTCTACAAACTCTCGCTGCTGCCGTCGGGCATCGTGCGCGAACAGACGTATTCGATCATCGGCAACGGCGTCGTGGTCGATCCCTGGGCGCTGCTGGCTGAAATCGAGCGCGTCGAGAAGCAAGGGCTGCACGTCACGCCGGCGCGCCTGCTGGTCGCTGACAATGCCGCGCTGATCCTGCCGGTGCACGGCGCCGTCGACCGCGCGCGCGAAGCGGCGCGCGGCGAAAGCAAGATCGGCACGACCGGACGCGGCATCGGTCCCGCCTACGAAGACAAGGTCGCGCGCCGCGCCATTCGCCTGTGCGATCTGGCCGACTCGGCGGTGCTCGCGCGCAAGGTCGACGAGCTGCTGTTCCATCACAATGCGCTGCTGCGCGGCTTCGGCGCCGACGAGATCGATCGCGACGAGCTGCTCGGCCAGCTGCGCGACATCGCGCCGAACGTGCTGCCCTACGCCGGGCCGGCCTGGCAGGTGTTGGGCGACCGGATTCGCGACGGCGCGCGCGTGCTGTTCGAAGGCGCGCAGGGCGCCATGCTCGACGTCGATCACGGCACCTATCCCTACGTGACCTCGTCGAACACGGTGGCGGGCAACGCCGCCGCAGGTTCGGGCGTCGGTCCGGGCTCGATCGGCTACGTGCTCGGTATCTGCAAGGCCTACACGACGCGGGTCGGATCGGGACCGTTCCCGACCGAACTCACCGACGCGATCGGCGAGCGAATCGGCGAGAAGGGGCGCGAGTTCGGCGTCGTCACCGGGCGCAAGCGCCGCTGCGGCTGGTTCGACGCCACCATGGTCCGCCAGGCGATCCGCATCGGCGGCATTGACGGCATCGCACTGACCAAGCTCGACGTGCTGGACGGGTTCGACGAGCTCAAAGTTGCGGTCGGCTACGAGCTCGACGGCAAGCGGCTCGACCGGCTGCCTGCCGACGAACGGGCCCAGGCGGCGGTGGTACCGATCTATGAAACCTTCGAGGGCTGGAGCGATTCGACGGCCGGAGCGCGGTCCTGGCGCCAGCTCCCGGCCACCGCGATCAAGTATGTCCGCCGCATCGAAGAACTGATCCAGGCGCCCGTGGCGCTGCTTTCGACCAGCCCCGAGCGCGACGACACGATCCTGGTGACCGATCCCTTCGCCCCCCGCTAGAGCGTTTCCGGCACGGCCGTTGCCGTTTTGCCGGCAAACCGGAAAAAGAGCGCTGCCTGTTGGCGGTGGGACGGAAACATAGGGTTAACAGCTTTTAAGTAGGCTCGGGGCGCGGCTAGGATGCGGCCGCCCGAAGAAGCCGAGCTTTGAATGACCGACGCTGCTGCAGCGGACGTGGCTGAGAACGAGCCGCCACCGCCCGAACTCCCGCCGCCGCCGATCGAGGGCGGACCCGATGAAGCCGCCGCCGCCGAGGCGGCTGTGGCGATGGGCGTCGACAGTGCAAATCTCGTCCAGATCGGCGAGCGGTACGAGGTCGTGACCAACGCGCCGGCGGTCATGACCGATGCGACCAACCAGCAGACCTATCTCGCACGCCGCATCGGCCAGTCGCAGGCGCATGCGTTCGCGATCGTGACCGGCACGCGTCCGGTGGCGCGCTCTGAAATTCTGCCCGGTCTGCGCGCGGTCGAAAATCCCGGCCTGTTGCAGCTGGTCGATTGGGGCGTGGTGAACTGGCCCCTCGAGCGGCGCCAGCGCCTGCTGTGCGTGTTCGAACGTCCGCACGCGCCGCGCCTGATGACCTCGCTGAAAGAGCATCGCGCGCCGATGGGCGAAGACGAAGCGACGCGCGTGATTCTCGAACCCGCGGTGAGCGTGCTCAGCGATCTCTTCAATCGCGGCATCTTCCACGGCGCCATCCGGCCGACGAATCTCTATTACAACTCCGGCGCCAACGCGACGGCGATCCTGGGCCAGTGCGTATCGGCGCCGCCGTCATTCGGCCAGCCGACCGTGATCGAGCCGATCGAGCGCGCCATGGCGATGCCGGCGGGCCGTGGCCTCGGCACCGTCGCCGACGACATCTACGCGCTCGGCGCGACGCTCGCGATCCTGGCGCTCGGCCACGATCCGACGCAGGCGCTGAGCGACGATCAGATCATCGAAAACAAGATCGATCGCGGCTCGTATCCCGCCATCATCGGCAATACGCGTATCTCGTCCGGCCTGGTCGAGCCGTTGCGCGGCATGCTGTACGACGATCCGCGTCAGCGCTGGACGCTCGACGATATACGCCAATGGCTGGCCGGCCGCCGGCTGTCGCCGAAGCAGCCGCAGATCGCGCGTCGCGCGCAGCGTTCCTTCGCGCTTGGCGGGCAAGAGCAGTGGCGTCCGCGTTCAGTCGCGATGGCGATGCGCGACAACGTCGTCGAAGCGGTCAAGGTGATCGACAACGGCGAACTCGATCGCTGGCTGCGCCGTACCCTGGGCGACAACGGCATGGCGAACCGCGTCGCCGAGGCGGTGACGACGGCATCGTCGTCGGGCCGCGGCGGCAGTTTCGAAGATCGCCTGGTCGCGCGCGTTTCGATGGCGCTCGATCCGTCGGCGCCCATCCGTTACAAGGGCAACGCGATGATGCCGCTCGGCATCGGCGATGCGCTTGCCTACGCGGTCGGCGAAGGCCAAGGCCCGCAGGAAATCTGCGAAGTGATCACCGGTCAGCTGCCGCTGTTCTGGGTCAACTGCCAGACCGACGCGAAGCCCGAGCATACCGGCTACATCAAGCAGTTCGATCAGTACAAAACCTATCTCGAGCGCAGCGCGTACGGCTACGGGCCGGAACGCGTTCTGTACGAGATGGTCAGTTCGATGCCGTGCGCGTCGGAGATGCTGCAGGAATTCTACGTCACCTCGTCCTACGAGTTGATCCGCGCCTTCGAAGTGGTGGGGATGAAAGGCGAGCAGCGCCCGTCGGCGCCGATCGACCGCCACTGCGCCGCGTTCATCGCCGGCCGCGACCGGCGCGTCGCGGAGATCATGCTCAACGCGCTCGGCACCGGCAAAGACGGCGACAGCGGCAAGGTGCTCGCGACGCTGAACATCCTGACCTCGATCCAGCGCCGCTTTGGTCCGCCGCAGCTGCCCAACCTGGCGGGCTGGTTCTGCGACCTGATGCTGCCGGTGATCGAGCGCTTCCATAATCGCAACCTGCGCAAGCGCCTCACCGAAGAAGCGCTGGGCGCGGCGCGCAAGGGCGACCTCGCCGAATTGCAGGCGCTGGTCGACGATCCCAAGACGATCCGTTCCGACGAAGAAGGGTTCACCGAAGCCCGCCGCAACTTCGTCCTGCTCGCCGCCGAAATCGCCCGGCTCAAAAAAGAAGTCGCCAACCGTGCGACGCTCGAGCGTGGTGCCGGTCGCGAAGCCGCGGCGGTCATTTCGGCGGTGCTCGCGGTGATCGTGATCGCCGGCATCGTCGTGGTTCGCGCCACCGGACTGGCGGGACTTTAGGAGGGCTAGCGATGGCAGCGACGACGAAGGCGCGGTTGGTTCGCAAGAGCGAAGCCAAATGGAGCACGCGCGCCGCCATCCTCTTCACGCTCGTCGCCGCGGGCGTGTTGTTTCCGATGACCATCATCATCGGAGTCGGCATGTTGCCGACCGCGGTCGCTTTCTACATCGACCGAAGCCCACAGAAGTCGACCGCGCTCACCGTCGGTGCGCTCAACGCATGCGGCGTGGTGCCGTGGGTGATGCAGCTGTTCCAGGACGGATTCAGCTGGCCGCACGCGATGCTGATCCTGGTCAAGTCGCAGACCTGGCTCGCCATGTACGGCGCCGCCGCCGCCGGCTGGATGATGGACTATCTCGTTCCGCCCGCCGTCGCGCACGGCATGGTGCTGCAGCATGGCGTGCGTATCCGCGATCTCGAACGGCGCCAGGAGACTCTGCGCGAAGCGTGGGGCGAGGAAGTCGGCTACAATGCCAAGCACGCGTTGAAGGTCAACGACCTCACCGCCGGCACGATCGCCGGTGGTCCGAAGCAATAGTCCCCGCGAAAGCGGGGATCCGTTCTGAAGCAGTCGTGATGGATGAGAATGGGCCCCCGCTTTCGCGGGGGGACATTGCTTAGAACGTCAGCTTCTTCGCCTCGGCTTCTTTCTTCATCGCCTTCTGCAGCTTCTCGAACGCGCGCACTTCGATCTGGCGCACCCGTTCGCGGCTGATGTTGTATTCCTTCGACAGGTCTTCGAGCGTCATCGGATCGTCCTGCAGGCGGCGTGCATTGAGGATCCGGCGCTCGCGATCGTTGAGCGACTTCATGCCTTCGGCAAGCAGCGCCTGGCGCTGATTCAGCTCCTGCCGGTCGCCCAGCGAGGCTTCCTGGCTCTGCGTTTCGTCGACCAGCCAGTCCTGCCACTCGGCGCCTTCGATGTCGGCGCGCAGCGGTGCGTTGAGCGAGCTGTCGGGGCCGGCGAGGCGGCGATTCATCGAGACGACGTCGGCTTCGGGCACGGCGAGCGTGGTGGCGATCTTGGTCACCGCTTCGGGTGACAGGTCGCCTTCCTCGATCGCCTTCATCTGGCCTTTGAGCCGGCGCAGATTGAAGAACAGCTTCTTCTGCGCCGCCGTGGTGCCCATCTTCACCAGCGACCAGCTGTGCAGGATGTATTCCTGGATCGAAGCGCGGATCCACCACATCGCGTAGGTGGCGAGGCGGAATCCCTTGTCGGGATCGAAGCGCTTCACCGCCTGCATCATGCCGACATTGCCTTCGCTGATCAGATCGGTCAGCGGCAGGCCGTAGCCGCGATAGCCCATCGCGATCTTCGCCACCAGGCGCAGATGCGACGTCACCAGACGATGCGCCGCCTGCGTGTCGCCGTGTTCCTTCCAGCTTTTGCCCAGCATGAATTCTTCTTCGGGCGTCAGCAGCGGGAACTTGCGGATGTCCTGCAGATAACGCGCGAGATTGCTCTCGCTGGAAATGACGGGAAGGGTGGTTGTGGCCATCGGTTTGTCGTGCAGTTCGAGTGTGTCGTCGGTGTGGCGCTTGGGGGGCGCAGCGCGCCGGGGCGCCGATTGTTCCGTTCAGTCCGGCAGGTCGATCAAGGCGCGAAAATCTTGCGGCGGCTCGCTGACAAAGGACATTTCTCGTCCGTCGATCGGATGGATGAATGCGATCGCCGTGGCGTGCAGCGCCTGGCGTGGAAACCGCGCCAGGGCCGAACCGTCGCTGCGGGCACGCCCATAGAGCGGGTCGCCCACCAGCGGATGTCCGATCGAGGCCATGTGCACGCGGATCTGGTGCGTCCGTCCCGTCATCAGCTTGCACTCTACCAGAGAGGCTTTGCCGCCGACCCGCGTCACCATGGAATAAAGCGTGACCGCCTCACGCCCGCCGTGGCGCACAACCGCCATTTTCCGCCGGTTGTTGAGGCTGCGCCCGATCGGTGCGTCGATCCGCCCCGCAACCGGCGTCGGCTGTCCCCACACGATCGCGCGGTAGGTGCGCGACAGCGAGCGGTCGGCAAGCTGCGCCGACAGGCCGCGATGGGCGGCGTCGGTCTTGGCCGCCACCATCAGCCCGCTGGTATCCTTGTCGAGCCGGTGCACGATGCCGGGCCGGCGTACGCCGCCGATCCCCGACAGTTGATCGCCGCAATGAGCGAGCAGTGCATTGACCAGCGTGCCGTCGTGATGGCCCGCGCCGGGATGCACGACCAGCCCGGCGGGCTTGTCGATCACCAGCAGGAATTCGTCTTCGAACACGATGTTGAGCGGGATCGGCTGGGCGGCCGGAATCGCGGGCACCGACGGCGGCACCGCGACGGTGACGACCAGCCCGTCATGCACGCGTGTGTTGCCGTCGGTCCAGGCGATGCCGGCGACGCTGACCGCGCCCGCCGCGATCAGCGCCTGCAGCCGCGCTCGCGACAGGTCCGGCAGGGTCACCGCCAGCGCCTTGTCGAGCCGCTGGCCGGCCAGCGAGGCGTCGATGGTCGCGACGCGCAGATCGCCCGCGGCCTCGTCCTCGGCCGCCAGTTCGGGGTCGTCCACATCGTCGTCAAAGGATTCGGCCATGGCGGCGCGGAGACTAGGCGCCGGGGGGAGGGCACGCTATGGGCGGCCAAGGGACCAATTGCAGGCGATCCGGGGTTTCGGCTATACGACCGGGCTCGCGCCGGCCACGTCCCCATCGTCTAGTGGCCCAGGACATCGCCCTCTCACGGCGAGAACAGGGGTTCAAATCCCCTTGGGGACGCCAACGCGCCCATGGAACGCAGAACCGACCCGCTTCCGGGGGGTGCGTCCTCCGGTGGTGGTCCGGTCTGCGTGATCGTATCGGCCAATGCGGCACGATCGCCGCGGATCGTCAGGCGATCGCGGCCCACCAGCACCTCCGACACGAGCAGCCGGACGTAATCACGTCGGAAGCTCGTCTCGGTTTCGTCGAGCAGCTTGCGCCGGACGGCTTCCGCAAAGCGCCGGTTCGCAATCGCGCTGGTCGAAGCCGTTGCCCGGCCGCCCAGCTCGCCGCCGATATGGCCTACGACAGCGATGCGCTACGCGCGTTCCTGATCGAGCGCGGCATCGTTCCGGTCATCCCCAACAACCCGACCCGCAAGCGTCTCCACCCATTCGACCGCGATGCCTGTCGAGGCCGAAACCGCATCGAGCGGATTCTCCAACGAGATCCTTGTCGGTAATCCGGCCCGAAAAACGTCTCACTTGGCCATCGACATTGACCGAAAATCCGATCGAGTTTGCGTTGACCTTAGCCTGGCCCACCGAAGCTGGCGTCACCCTTTCCTCCGCAGGCTGATCGACAACGTAGGTTGCTTCGCCGAGCGGCAAGATGGTGAACCGTTCCCCCCACAGGTCGCCAGTTTCGGCGTGCAGACAAACCTTCTCATACACGCGTGCGTCGGGGCGTTGCTGCGCGCTCTCGCAATGCAAGTGAAGGGACAAGACCTGGCGATGGCGCCCGATGCTTGGCGTCCAGCCCGCACTGTGCGGCGAAAGGCGCACACGTTGCGGTGCGGCGTCGGCTTGAGTAAGTTCGCGCCCCATTTCATCGTCGAGTAGCGCATGAGCGGCACATCTCCGGCAATCCCGGCATCGCAGACCATTACATCGGTCATTGCATCGGAAATCGGTGCCAGGCCACAGCAGGTGACAGCTGCCGTCGCATTGCTCGACGAGGGAGCAACCGTTCCGTTCATCGCACGCTATCGCAAGGAAGTGACCGGCGGTCTTGACGACACGCAGCTGCGTCAGCTGGCAGAGCGCCTGATCTATCTGCGCGAACTCGATGCGCGGCGCGAGACGATCATTTCTTCGATCCGCGAACAGGGCAAGCTGTCGGATGATCTGCAAGCGAAAATCGCTGCAGCGACCACGAAAGCCGAGCTCGAAGACATCTACCTGCCCTACAAGGTGAAGCGGCGTACGAAGGGCGAAATCGCCCGTGAAAACGGCCTCGCCCCGCTCGCGGAAGCCATTCTCGCCGACCGGACGGCGACACCATCCGAACTCGCGGAAGCCTATCTCACGGACAAAGTGGTCGATGTTAAGGCCGCACTCGATGGTGCACGCGACATCCTGACCGAACAGTTCGCAGAAAATGCAGATCTCGTCGGCCGTCTTCGCACCTATCTGCAGGAACGCGCGTTCCTCCGGTCGCGCGTGCTCGACGGCAAGCAGGAGTCGGGCACGAAATTCTCCGACTATTACGACCGTGCCGAACGCTGGTCCGGCGTGCCGGGCCATCGCGCCCTCGCCATGCTGCGCGGCCGCAACGAAGACGTCCTGTCTCTCGACATCGAAGTCGATGCGGACGACGTCTCACCGGTGAAGCCGGTCGAGCGCATGATCGCGCAGACCTACGCAATCGGCGGAGAACACCCGGGCGATCGCTGGCTGATGGGGGTGGCAGGCTGGACCTGGCGCGTGAAACTGTCACTGCACCTGAGCATCGATCTGATGAGCACACTGCGCGAACGCGCGGAAGAAGAGGCGATCCAGGTCTTCGCGCGAAACCTGAAGGATCTGCTGCTGGCCGCACCGGCCGGCTCGCGCGCAACGATGGGCCTGGATCCTGGAATCCGGACCGGCGTCAAAGTCGCGGTCGTCGATGGCACGGGCAAGCCGGTTGCAACCACGACGGTCTATCCGTTCCCGCCCAGAAACGACGTGCGCGGAGCGCAGGCCGAGATCGCCAGCCTCGTGCGCCAACACGGCGTTGAACTCATCGCCATCGGCAACGGAACCGGAAGCCGGGAAACCGAAAAACTGGTGGCGGAACTGTTGGGCGACATGCAAGCGCCGAAACCGCTCAAAGTGATCGTCAGCGAAGCAGGAGCTTCCATCTATTCGGCGTCCGCAACTGCAGCGGCGGAATTCCCGGATCTGGACGTTTCGCTGCGCGGCGCCGTTTCGATTGCACGCCGGCTGCAGGACCCGCTGGCCGAGCTGGTCAAGATCGAGCCGAAATCGATCGGCGTCGGACAGTACCAGCACGACGTCGACCAATACCGGCTGGCGCGCGCGCTGGAAGCGGTTGTCGAAGATGCGGTGAATGCCGTCGGCGTCGACCTGAATACCGCCTCGGCCTCGCTACTCGCGCGCGTGTCGGGACTTGGGAGCTCCGTGGCCGAACTGATCGTCGCGCATCGCAATAGCGCCGGCCCGTTTTCCAGCCGCAAGGAGTTGCTCAACGTCACCCGGCTCGGACCGCGGACATTCGAGCAGTGCGCCGGTTTTCTGCGCATCCTGGGCGGCATCGAGCCGCTCGATGCATCTTCCGTGCATCCGGAAGCCTATGGCGTAGCCAAGAAAATCGTTGCCGCATGCGGGCGCGACCTTCGCGCGCTGATGGGGGACAGCGCCGCGCTCAAGGCGCTGGATCCGGGCGCCTTCGTCGACGAGCGCTTCGGCCTGCCGACCGTGCGCGACATCATTGCCGAACTGGACAAGCCGGGCCGCGATCCACGTCCAAGCTTCAGGACGGCGACGTTTGCCGATGGTGTCGATAACCTCAAGGATCTGAAGCCCGGCATGTTGCTGGAAGGTACGGTGACCAACGTGGCCGCCTTCGGGGCATTCGTCGATATCGGCGTGCACCAGGACGGCCTCGTGCATGTCTCGCAGCTCGCCGACCGGTTCGTGAAGGACGCGCACGAAATCGTGAAGGCAGGCGACGTCGTGAAGGTCCGCGTCGTCGACGTTGACATCGCGCGCAAGCGTATCGGCCTGTCGATGCGAAAGGATTCGAGCCAGGGATCCGACAAACCCGAACCGCGCGACGAGCGAAAGAAGCATTCCGGTGCACGGCAGAACCATGCCCGGCCGGAGCGGGTGGAGCCCCAGGGCGCGCTCGGCGCTGCGCTGGCAGAAGCGTTCCGAAAGCGGAGCTGAAATCCGCAATCAGGCTGGCTCGTTGCGCGATCGTGCCGGGTCCAAGGTCCAGTTCTCAGCTTCGTCACCTTGGGGACGCCATTTCGTCTGGCTGCGTCGTGCAACCACGCAACTTCGGCGCCTCTACGAGAACAGACCCGGCTGCGATCGCAGCCGTGATCGAGTCCAGCCTCCAGTGTCGCTCCGGCATACGTCCCGCCGAGAGAGTTGCGACCGGAAGCGCCAGGCCGGCGACGAGCGCATGGCCTCGTCCATATCCTCATCGATCTCGGTCAGCCGCTTCTGCAGGTACAGAAGGTGCTTTTCGATCTCACGGAGATTGGCGATGCCGCGCGTGCTCGCCGACGATCATGTCGACCAACGGGTCGAGCAGGTGGGCTTGTTCGTCGGGCAACGTCTCGGCTCGGTCCGCAGCGCGTCGGCGAATGACGATCGCGTCAGTCGGTGTAAGGCTCAACGACGACTCGCGTTCCCTGAAACGGCCCTGCGACCGTGCCCTTCAATGTACCGTCAAGAGCGTGGGCAGTCCCCTTCGCCATCCCGGTAAATCTATTGAGGTCCGATCCGAAGGTGACCCGGAAGCTCGCTTGTTGGTTTCCGATGTGAACGCCCTTCTCGTCGAACTGGAATGCGTGCCAGGTGGCTTGAAACTCACGCTCGTTGACTTGCATCCATGCGCCGTGGGACGCGCTCATAACCGGGGACCTGTCGGTGGTGCGGACCGACGTGCCGTCCGACGTGAAGGTGACGAGGGCGGTGCCGGGAGGTCCTGGGGGACGATCAAAGATCACGCGCCACGTTCCGACCAGCGCGGGGGCCCTCCTGGCGGCGTCTTGTGCCTGCGCCACGCCTGGGCTGAAAAGGAAGGCCGCCACGCCTGCTACGATTAAGCTGAGTAGGATGAGCCTCCGAGGGGTACGCAGCATCGTGTTGTCCTCCAATTTGGCATGGCGATATCCAGAGGCGTGCCGGCGCGCGTACAGCTAGCGCGCAGCTTCAGCACAAGTTCTGATTTTTCGCTGGCGTGACTGTTGGTTGGGCGATGCCCGCAGCCGTGATCGAGTCCAGCCTCTATTGTTTATCCCCGCAAACGTCCTGCCGAGAGCGTTGCGACGATCTTCTCATGCGTTCCGCGCTTCAGCGGATTGAAGAACATCGCGAGCGCGCAGATCGCGACGCCGAACAACGGTAGTCCGACCATAATGCTCTTCAGCCCGTGCAACGTCTCTTGTGACTGGAGCTCATTGGCGCGGTAGCCGATGAAATCCAGCGCGACGCCGAACAGCCCGGCGCCGAGACCGAGCGCGATTTTCTGGAACAAAAGCGCCAGGCCGAAGGTGAGCGCTTCGACGCGAACGCCGCTGCGCCACTCGCCGTATTCGACCGTGTCCGGCAGGAGTCCCCAATAGGCGAAGGCGAGGCCGAGGATCCCCACCTGCATGTAGACGAGGTAGACATTCATCTGCCACGCGGCGCGTATGTCGACGAGGCTGAAGACGACGAGCCCGACCGCGAACACGCCGCAGCTCGCTAGCCAGATCGCACGCTTGCTCAGATATCGCGCGATCATCATCCAGGCCGGTACGATCACCAGCCCGCTCGCGCCGGCAAGGGCGAGCGCGGTCCGGGCGCCGGCTTCGTCCTGCAGATAGTATTTGAAATAATAGAGCACGGATTTGCTGAACGCAGTTGCGCAGCTGATCATGAATCCGCCGCCCAGCACGAGCGTCCAGAAGGCCCGGTTGTTCAGGATCGTGCGCCATGTCGCGCCGACATTTCGAATGCCGGCGGCCTCCGGTACGACGACCCGCTCTCGCGTGGTCGCGAACACGAAAGGCAGGATCAGCGTGGCCACGACCGCGAAGACGACGGCAGCGACGAAGAATCCGTCGGGACCGTCGTTCCGTCCGGTGACCGCCTGCACGATCGGTTGCGTGGAGAGCGCGACCACGATCGAGGCGCAGGCCGCGAACAGCATGCGCATGCCCGAGATCGTCGCGCGCTCGCGCGCCACCTGCGTGATCCGTGCCGTCAACGCCGCGTACGGCACGTTGACCAGCGCGTAGAGACTGCGAAACAGAAGATGCGTCCCGAGAACGGCGGCGGTCAGTGCCGTGCCGGCGAGCGGCGGGCGGAAATAGAGCAGGGTGAAGCCCACTCCGAGCGGCAGCGCCCCGATCAGAATATACGGCCTGTACCGACCCCAGCGCGTGCGCGTGCGATCCGCCAGCATCCCGATCAGCGGATCGATCAACCCGTCCCAGATGGACGCGATCATGTAGATGAGTCCGGCGGCGGCCGGCGAAAGACCGACGGCGTCGGTGTAGTAGAAAAGCAGATAGAGCGTGAGGCTTTGCCAATAGAGGTTGAACGCGAAATCGCCTGAAGCAAAGGCGACGATCGACTTCCAGCCCAAGGGCGCGACGATTGCGGCCGGAGCGGGTTCATCGGCGCGTGCGGACGACGCGATGCCGTGCGTTGCGGTCATGTTGCTTCCTCAGTGGCCGACGAAGGCAGCGGCGCCTTGAGCACGAACGTGGCCGGCGTTCCGGCCTCGGCATGCGGCGCGATCCAGACCTGGAACTCGCCCGGCTCGGTGACCGAGCCGCCGGCGAGATCGGCAAACGCCAGATCGGTGCGGCCCAGCGTGAACGTGATCGTGACGCTGCCACGTGCCGGAATCAGCACTTTGCGAAAATCCTTGAGTTCGCGGACCGGACGCACGCGGCTTGCCGCCACGTCGCGCACATAGAGCTGAACCACTTCTTCGAGCTCGACACCGGCCGTTTCGGTGATGCTGCAGGAGACCGTGACGGTGTCGTTCCAGCCGATCCCGGCCGCGTCGACTTCGGTAGCGCCGTAGTCGGCCCGGCCGTAACCGAGTCCAAATCCGAACGGGTAAAGCGGTGTCGGATCCACATCGATATAGCGCGCGGTGAACATCGCGGGCGGCGGTGCAGCAGGCCGGCCCGTGCGCTTGCGCGCATAATAGATCGGCACCTGTCCCTGATGCCGCGGAAAGCTCATCGGCAGACGGCCGCTCGGCGCGGCGTGGCCGAATACGAGATCAGCGACAGCATGACCGGTCTCGCTGCCTAGAAACCAGGTCACGAGAAGCGCATCCGACAGGTCCGCCAGTTCCGGAATCACCAAGGGCCGGCCCGTGCGCAGCAAGGTGATGATGGGCTTGCTGACGTTCCGCAAAGCGCGCGCGAGCTGCAGCTGTGCCTCCGGCAGACCGATGTCCGCGCGCGAACGCGACTCGCCTGACATGTGCTGGCCTTCGCCGAGCGCCAACACGATCACGTCGGCGCTGCGCGCAGCGGCCAACGCGGCATCGATACCGCCGTCGAGCGGCGCGTCGATGGCACAGCCCGGTTCGACAACGAGCGCATCGGCGCCGCGCGCCGCGAGGAAGCCTTGCTCCAAATTCACGGACTCGGCATTGGCGGCGAAGATCGCCCAGGCGCCGTTGAGATTCTGCTGCTCGCGCGCGAACGGACCGATCAGCGCGATGCGCGCGGACGGCTTCAATGGAAGCGCGCCGTGCGTGTTCTTCAATAAGACCGCGCAGCGCCGCGCGGCCTCGCGGGCCAGCGTTCGGGACGGGACGGGATCATAGGAGAGATCCAAGCCGCGATACGGATTTTCGAACAGGCCGAGCGCCTGCTTGGCGCGCAACACGCGCAGCACCGCGTGGTCGATGCGGCGAATGTCGATCGTGCCGTCCGCAACCAGACCCGGCAGGTGCGCGGCGTAGGTGCCGCTCTGCATGCACATGTCCAGACCGGCGGTGAAGCAGAGCCGCACCGCTTCGCGCGGCGTCGCCGCGAGTCCGTGCACGATGGTCTCGAGATCGGACTCGAAATCCGAAACGACGAAACCTTCGAAGCCCCATTGCTCTCGCAGAATCTCGGTCAGGAGCACGCGGTTGGCCGTCGCCGGCACGCCGTCGACATCGTTGAAGGCGCTCATTACCGCGCCGGCACCGGCCTCGATGGCGGCGCGATACGGCGGGAGATAGTGGTCGATCAACGTGGTTCGGGAGAGTTCGGCCGTGTTGTAGTCGAGGCCGGCTTCGGCTGCGCCATAGGCTGCGAAATGTTTGACGGTCGCCATCAGGCGCTGTGGATCGGCGAGGCTCTCGCCTTGAAAGCCGCGCACGCGCGCGGCCGCGAAGCGTGCCGACACGAGCGCGTCTTCGCCCGCGCTTTCCACCGCGCGACCCCAGCGCGCATCGCGGCAGAGATCCGCGCCCGGGGCGAAGGTCCAATGGAGGCCGTGCGCCGTGGCTTCTCGCGCTGCGGCTTCGGCGGTCTTGCGCGACAGATCGGGCTCGAAGCTCGCGGCTTCGGCGAGTGGCACCGGAAACGCCGTGTGGAAGCCGTGAATGACATCGGCCCCGAAAATCAGCGGAATGCCGAGCCGCGATTCCTCGACTGCGATGCGTTGCAGCGTACGCACGAACGCGTCGCCATGGCCGTTGAAGAATCCGGTGACGCGGCCGGCGCGAATATCGGCAAAGCGGTGTTCGGGCGCCTGGAAGCTCAGCGTCGGGTTGACCGGATCCGGCCCCGCGAGCTTTACGTCCGCCGAATAGAGGCTGAGCTGCCCGACCTTTTCGTCCAGCGTCATGCATTCCAGAAGCCGCTTCGGCGAGTCGAACTCTTTGTGCATCCAGCTTCCTGCGCCCGTGCCGGGCGAGCCGCAAATCCGGCAAGACAAACAGTCTTGCCTGCTTGTATGTTATGTACCAAGGTCGACCGTAAGCGGCAACAGACTATGGGGGAAATGCCATGCGGGCACTGCGAATTTTGACTGCGGCGGTGGTCGGAGCTGGAACCGTCGCTTGCGCCATGCCGGCATGGGCGCAAGCCGATGCCGCCGCAGTGCCGCCGGTTTCGTTGCGGGCCTATGTCCCGACCACGATCTCGCCCGAGGCTGCTGCGGTTTACGCAGCCTATGCCGCGTTCATCAACGCGCCCGAGCCTGCGCCGCCACGGACCGCTGCAGATTTCGAAGCGCTCTATCAGGCCTCCGAGAAATCCGCGATCAGCCGCAGCGAGGCGATCGTCAAGGCGATGGGCGCGACGATCATCGAACGCAAGATCGGCGGCGTCGATGCGCTCGAGATTCGTCCGAAAGGCTACAAGGACGACGG
>JAQGIE010000152.1 GCA_028291365.1 Rhodospirillales bacterium | reverse complement strand
CAACGCCAACGGCACGACGCTGGCCGAGCTGCAACTGACGCCGGCCGAACAGCAGGTCAAATTCGACTTGCCTCCCGAGCTGGTGGCGCAGGGCGCGATCCGGCTCGACATCGTGCCGACCGTGCCGGCGATCTACGACGATCTGCGCGGCGTCGGGCTGCGCTGGGTGCTGCTCGAAGGTCGTTAGTCGTAAACGCGAACGCGCGCGAAGCGCGCAGAAGAATTTGTTACCACAGAGAACACAGAGAACGCAGAGGAAGACCGGGTTGACCGCCGTATGCTCTACGTACGGTTACATCCTCTTTTGCTGCGCGCTTCGCGCGCTTCTGAACTCTGTGTTCTCTGTGTTCTCTGTGTTGAAAATTCTTGAACGCAGACAACGCGACAAAGCTGCAAGTCCGGGACGAACGGCGTGCGATCGCGCCTAGTCGACGATGAACAGCTTGGCGCCCGTCATCGTCGAGGAGCGGTGCGCGGGATCGCCGAAGTCGGACACTTGATAGCTCATGCCCGCGGTCAGCGTGAACCGCCGCCCGTCGCGCAGCTCGGTTTCGAGTTCGCCTTCGAGCACCAGCAGCACATGGCCCCGATCGCACCAATGGTCGGCGAGATAGCCCGGCGTGTATTCGACCATGCGTACGCGCAGATCGCCGGCCTGGTGCGTGCGCCAACGCGCGACACCGCTCTCGCCGGCGTGTTCGGTGACGGGAATCCTGGCCCAGTCGAGCGTGGTGAAATTCTGCGCCGGCAGCTTCATCTGCCGGCGCCGCGTTGCACGATGATGCCGACCGAAGTCGCGCGGTAGCCCATCAGCGCCAGTTTCAGATGCGGCTCGTCGCGATAGGGCGGCATGTCGACGAAGCCTTCCATCTCGGCACCGCGGCCCGAAAAATCGAGCGGCGCGACCGTGTGGCCCTGGGCGCTCAGGCGCTGGGCGAGCTGGTGCAGATCGCGGCCGCGGAACAGAACCGTGGCGTGGTTGTCGACCGTCACGTCTTCGGACGAGAGGTTGAACTCGGTCGTGTGCACGGCGACGCCGCCCGGCTTGAGGCAGGCGATCGAACGTTCGACGAAACGCAGCCCCGCTTCGATCGAACCGAGATGCTCGAAGCTGCAGGCCGACCAGCAGAAATCAAAGCCGGTGACGTCGTCCGGAATCGCGTTCATGTCGACGTCGCGCAAGCGAACGCGCTGCGCGAACAAGGCGGGATCGCACAGACCGGCGTGATTGAGGTCGGCGAGGTCGGTCATGTGCTGTTCGGTTTCGACCCAGCCCGCTTCGCGCGCCTGTTCGAACCCCTGATCGGTCAGCAGCAGCTCGCAGCCATATTTGGCAAACAGCGGTCCCAGCGGCTCGCGGCCGACGCCGAATCCGACGCCGCGCTTGCCCGGCGCCAGCAGCCCGAACTGGTCGAGCACGCGGCAGATATAGGTCAGCTCCCAATGTTTGCGGTGGAAGCGCGGCGACTCGCCGAGTGCCACGATCCATCGTTTGAAATCGGGATGCGCGAAATCTTCGACGCGGCAGATGCTGGATTTCATGCCCGAGACCAGGTCGGGCTGCAGGTGACCGATCTCGGTCGCCCAGGTGAAGGCCGGACGGCTTTGTCCTTCCAGCGCGCGCTGCAGCAGCCGGATCGACGATTGCAGCCCCATCATGCCGGTATCGAGCGCGTGGCGCAGTTCGCTGAACTCGGCGCGGCCGACCGCGGGCGCAGGTGCCGGCGCAGGTGCCGGCGCGGGTACCGGCGTCGAACGGTCGGCGCTGCGCAGCAGGCCGAGCTCGCGGCGGAGCATGTCGACTTCGGCGCGGAGCGCACTGGTCTCGTCGATGAGCGTCTGGGTGCCGAGCCGGTGGCGGAGCGCCCGGGTCAGCTTGCGGAAAAGGCTGCGCATGACCCGCTATGTAGCGGTGGAGGCCGAACGGCGGAAGCTCAGACCGCTTTCTGAAGCGCCGGTGCGGTCGAAAGTTCGTAGAGGCCGCGCTGGCCTTCGATCGGCCGGAACCGGTCGGTCACGCCCAGCACGGTTTCGGCACCGCCCAGCAGCAGCACGCCGTCATTGGGCATCTGCCTGGCAATCGCTTCCAGCACCTTGGCCTTGGTCGGCTGGTCGAAATAGATCAGCACGTTGCGGCAGAACACGATGTCGAACTGGCCGAGCTCGCTGAAGGGCAGCAGCAGGTTCAGCCGCTTGTACGTCACCATGCGACGGATCTCGTCGGAGATCCGCCATTTGTCGCCATCCTGCTTGAAGTACTTCACCAGCAGCTGAATCGGCAGGCCGCGCTGCACTTCGAACTGCGTGTAGAGGCCTTCCTTGGCCCGTTCCAGGATCGGGTTGGACAGATCGGTGCCGACGATCTCGATGCGCCAGCCCGCGAGCTGCGCGGCGGCCTCTTTCAGGATGATCGAAATCGAATAGGGCTCCTGGCCCGACGAAGCGGCGGCGCACCAGATGCGCAGCTGTCTGCGCGCGGCCCGCGCCGCCAACATGCGCGGCAGCAGCACGTCCTTGAGCTGCTCGAACGGCTTGGTGTCGCGGAAGAAGGACGACTCGTTGGTCGTCATCGCTTCGGTGATGTCGCGCAGCAGCACGTCGTTGGGATGCGAGCGCACCTTGTCGGCGAGCGCCTCCATGGTCGCGATCTGATGTTTGCGCGCCACCGGCATCAGGCGCGATTCGAGCAGGTAGGCCTTGTCCGGCGTCAGCACGAGGCCGGAATTCAGCTTGAGCAGCGTCGAGAGCAGTTCGAAGTCGGCCGGCCGCATGCGTCTAGTGCCTGCCCTGGACTTGATCCGGGGCCGCCCGCGCCGTCACCAGCGCCTTCAGGCGCGGGCCGATTTCGGTCAACGGCAACACCGCGCTGGCGAGGCCCGCCTGCGCCACCGCGCCCGGCATGCCCCACACGACGCTGGTGGCTTCGTCCTGCGCCAGCACCGCGCCGCCGCGTTCGACGACCTTGCCGCAGCCTTTGAGTCCGTCCGACCCCATGCCGGTGAGAATCAGCACCAGCGTGCGCGCGCCGAACGCGGCGACCACCGAGCGCAGCATCGGATCGACGGCAGGGCGGCAGAAGCTTTCGGGCGGGTTCTTGTCGAGATGCAGCGTGCCGCCATCGGGCGACACGGTGAGGTGGAAGTCGCCGGGCGCGACGTGAACGCGGCCGCGCTGCAACTTCATGCCGTCCTGCACTTCGACGGTCGGAATGCCGCACTGGCGCTGGATGTGGTCGGCGAGGATGGTCGTGAAGGTCGGCGGCATGTGCTGCGTCAGCATGATCGGCGGCGCGTCGGTGCCGGCGAGATGCTTCAGCACTTCGAACAGCGCCTGCGGTCCACCGGTCGAGCTGCCGATGGCGATGATCCTGGGCATCGTGACCGGCATCGGTCGCGGCGGCGGCAGCGCGCGCGGCAAGGTCGAGACCGGGCGCAACGGAATCGACGGCGGCGTGCCGCGCGTGGCGACGATGCGCGCGCGCGAACCGCCGCGCTGCGCCGCGTGGCCCAGCGAGCGCACTTTCTCGACCAGCAGGCGATTGAAGTCGGCGGCGCCGAGCATGTCGCGCGTCGTGGTCGGCTTGGGCAGACAGTCGGCGGCGCCGGCCTGCATCGCCTTCATCGACGTCTCGGCGTTCTTCACCGTCAAGGTCGACGACATGACGATCTTCACCTGCGGCGCGATCTTGAGCAGCAGCGGAATGGCGGTGAGCCCGTCCATGTGCGGCATCTCGACATCGAGCACGATGACGTCGACCACGATGCGTTCGAGCTGCGTCACGGCCATGCGCCCGTCGGGCACGCTGGCCACGACTTCGATATCGGGCTCGGCCTCGAGCGCGCGCGTGGTCAGGCCGCGAATGACGGCCGAGTCATCCGCGATCATGACGCGGATCTTGCCGGCGTTCTTGGGATCGTCGGACCGCGGGGCGGGATTCAGGCTCATCAAATCTGAGCCACCAACTCCGTCGTCCCGCAGGGATGACGAAGTAAAATGAAGTCGGACTGGCGCACGCTCACACCAGGCCGATCTGCGCGAACTTGGCCTGGACGATGTCGTGGTCGAAGGGCTTCATGATGTATTCGTCGGCGCCGGCGCCCAGGGCTTCGACGATGTGCTTCATGTCGTTGTTGGTGGTGCACAGCACCACTTTCGGCTTGTCGCCGCCCGGCATCGCCCGCAGGCTTTTGAGGAAATCGATGCCGGTCATCACCGGCATGTTCCAGTCGAGCAGCACGGCGTCCGGCATGCTCACCTTGCACGCGTCGAGCGCGATCAGGCCGTTCTCGGCCTCGCTGCAATCGAAGGACATCTGTTCGAGAATGCGGCGCGCGACTTTCCGGATCACACCGGAATCGTCGACGACCAGGCACGTTTTCATGTCGGCGCTCTCATCATCCCCACGGGATGGGTGCAATCGGGCCGCAACCGGGGGCCGGCGTCAATCAGGGCGTTGCGACCAGCAACGTGGGCGAAGGCGCGTTTATGCCGCTTCCGCCCGCGTGAAGTCGAGCAGCCGCGCGACGTCGACGACCACGAGCAGCCGACCTTCGAGCCGATGAATGCCCAGCGACACCGAGCGCCAGCCCGAATCCAGGGTCGGCGGATTCGATTCGAGCCGCTCGCCCGGCAGCGACAGGACTTCCCCGACTTCGTCGACGATCAGGCTGTAAAGCTCGCCGCCATGCTCGACCACGATCGACATGGCGCGGCTGTCGGCCGGCCGCGGCGGCATGCCGAGGCGCGTGCGCACGTCGATGGCGGTGACGATGCGGCCGCGCAGATTGAGGGCGCCCGCGACTTCCTTCGGCGCCAGCGGAATGCGCGTCACGCGTTGCGGGCCCAGCACGTCCTGCACCTGCAGGACGGGAATGCCGAACATCTGGTCGGCGACGATGGTGGTGACATATTCGGCCGCTTCGTGACCGGCCACGGCGACGGCGTTGCCGCCCGAGAAGACGGCGATGTCGGTCCGGCTCATGCGGCGCTCCCCATCTCGAGCTCGGCAGCACGAGACGACTCATTTTGTTTCACCATCGATTCACGCGGGCTCGAAACGAATCCGCGATCGAGGGCGTGCTCGGAGAGAATCTCGGACAACGCCGCGAGCAGCGCGTCGCGATCGAGTTTGGCGACGTAGTCGTCGAACCCGGCGGCGCGGCCGCGATCGAGGTCGGCCGGCGAAGCGTGGCTCGACAGCGCCAGCACCGGCGTCATGCGCACACGTTCGTCGCTCTTGATGCGGGACGCGAATTCGAAGCCCGACATGCCGGGCATCTCGATGTCGCTGACGATGACGTCGAACCGTTCACCGCGCTCGACCAGTTCGAGCGCCGCGAAAGCGCTGTCGACCGTGGTCACGTGGTAGCCCGCCACCTGCAGCATCGGCGTCAGCAGGTTGCGGAAGAACGGGCTGTCATCGACCAGAAGAATTCGGCGTCCGGTGCCGCCGCCGGCGCCCGCTTCCATATATTTGTCGACCGAACCGAACCAGTCGCGGAAGGCCTGGGTCAGCCAGAAGCCGGCATCGACCATGTCGGTCGCTTTGCCCGCCACGACCGCGCTGCCGATGATCCCCGGCAGATCCGACTGGAGCTGGATCTCGACCTGCTCGTCGACGATGTCGACGATCTCTTCGACCAGCAGCCCCATGGCGCGGTCCTTGTCGGCGAAGACGAGCGCGGGCGAATGCCCGGTCGAGCCCAGCGGCGCCGAACTGTCGAACCTGATCAGCGGCATCAGCTTGCCGCGATACTGGATGACGTGCTGGCCGCGGGCCATTTCGATGTCGGCAAGATCGAATTCCTCGAGACGGCTGATCAGCGACAGCGGCACCGCTTTCGGCCCGCCTCCGCCGGCGCGGAACACCAGCAGCGCCGTGGTCTCGTCGAGACCGCCGCCAAGATCCTGCTCCTGCTTCGCCATCGCGTTGCGCTCCGAGGCGATCATTTCGCCGGTCGCCTGCGCGATGCCGTTGGGATCGAGGATCATGATCACCGAGCCGTCGCCCAGGATCGTGTTGCCCGAGAACATCGAGATGTGACGCAGCAGCGGCGCCACCGGCTTGACCACGATTTCTTCGGTGTCGAACACGCGATCGACGATGATGCCGAAAGCATAGTTGCCGACCTGGCTGACGACGATGAAACGCTCGGCGTCATCGCTCGCGGTCGGCTCGAGAAGCAGAATTTCCTGCAGCGACACCAGCGGCAGCAGGCGATCGCGCAGGCGCAGCACGGCCGCGCCCTTGATCCGTTCGATGCGATGCTCGCCCTCGGCGGCGCGTTCCGACGCGCGCACCAGCTCGATTACCGAAAGCTGCGGAATGGCGTAGCGCTCGCCGGCGCTCTCGACGATCAGGGCCGAGACGATCGCCAACGTCAGCGGGATCTTGATGGTGAAGGTCGAGCCCTGGCCGTAGACCGACTTGAGTTCGATCGTGCCGCCGATCTTCTCGATGTTGGTCTTGACCACGTCCATGCCGACGCCGCGGCCCGACACCGAGGTCACCGCATCGGCAGTCGAGAAGCCGGCGCGGAAAATATATTGCTGGATCTGCGTGTCGGAGAGCTGCGCCAGCTCGGCTTCGGTGGCGAGGCCGTTCTTGAGCACCTTCGCCTTGATCTTGTCGATCGGCAGGCCTTTGCCGTCATCGGCGATCTCGACGATGATGTACCCGCCCTGGTGATAGGCGTTGAGCACGATCCGGCCGGTATCGTTCTTGCCGTTATTGACGCGCTCGCTGGGCTTCTCGATGCCGTGATCGGCCGAGTTGCGCACCATGTGCGTCAGCGGATCCTTGATCAGTTCGAGAACCTGGCGGTCGAGCTCGGTCTCGGCCCCGCGCATCTCGAGTTCGATCTTCTTGTTCAGCTCCTGCGCCAGGTCGCGCACGATGCGCGGCAGCTTGCCCCACGCATTGCCGATCGGCTGCATGCGCGTCTTCATGACGCCTTCCTGCAGCTCGCTGACGACCTGGTTCAGGCGCTGCAGCGGACCGGTGAATTCGGTTTCCTTCTGCTGACGCAGGATCTGCAGCAGCTGGTTGCGCGTCAGCACCAGCTCCGAGACCGTGGTCATCAGGCTTTCGAGCAGGTCGACGCCGACGCGGATCGACTGCGAAGCGACCGCGCTTTCCTTGGCCGGCGCGCCATCTGAATTTGGGGGGGACGCCATGGGCAGCGCGGCCGCCCGCTGGGTCGCCGGCACCGGATGCACCGTTTCGGGTTCGTCGTCTTCGGCCGCCTGCGTCACCGCCGCGGCAATCTCTTCCAGCACCTCCGCGCTCGACGCGCCGCCGCCGAAATCGCCGTGTTCGGCCGCGTGCAGGCGGGCGATCAGATCCGAATCGTCACCGGCCGGTTCGGTGCCGGTTTCTTCCAAGGCCGACAGGATCGACTTGATCCGGTCCAGCGACTGCAGGATCAGCGTGACGGCTGGCGGCGTCACCACCAGCTCGCGATCGCGGAACTTGCCGAGCACGTTCTCGCCCGCATGCGCCACCGATTCGAGGCGGGGCAAGCCGAGAAAGCCGCAGGTGCCTTTGATCGTGTGGACCAGACGGAAGATCGAGGACAGCAGGCCCGGGTCGTTGGGCTCGCGCTCCAACCGCACGAGCTCGACGTCGAGGAGCGCGACGCTCTCACCGGTCTCGGTCAAAAATTCGCGGAGCAGATCA
>JAQGIE010000150.1 GCA_028291365.1 Rhodospirillales bacterium | reverse complement strand
GGCCCGGTGCGCCTGCGCGACGTCGACGAGGCGCAGCAATTCATCGTCGCCGCCGCCAAGGACCTGGCCGCGCGCGGCGAAATCATCCTGGCCGAAGGCGGCCAGGACGACGAAGTGATCTACTGAGATCGCGCCCGTGAACAACCCTTTCACCTTCGACGACTTCGACGAGATCGATCGCAAGATCGTCGAGTTGCGTCTGGTCGAAAGCGCGCCGCCGCCGCCGAGCTTCAGCGAAGGGCAGCTCGCAGCGGCCAAGCAGCAGGCCTATGGGCACGGCGTCGAGGTCGGCAAGCGCGAGATCGAAACCGGCCTGTTGCAGCAGATTGCCGGCCTCGCCGCGGCGATCGAAGTGCATCTGTCGGATCTGTCGCGCCAGGAAGCCAAGCGCGAAGCCGGCTTCCAACGCGACGCCGTGGCCCTGGCGATCGCCATGCTGAAGAAACTGGCGCCGACCTTGGCCGCCAAGGGCGCGCTCGACGAAGCCGAGCGGCTGCTCAACGAGTGCATGGAAGAACGCTACGACGAACCGCGTCTCGTCGTGCGCGTGCACGAATCGATGCTGGAACCATTGCGAGCGCGGATCGCGACCTTGGCCGACGCGCGCCATTTCGGCGGCAAGGTCGTGATGTTCTCGGAACCGGATTTCGCGCCCAGCGATGTGCGCGTCGAGTGGGCTGACGGCGGCGCCGAACGGCGCGTCGCTGTCATCCTCGCTGCCGTCGAGCGACTCGCGATTGAGTCACTCCCACCCCAAGTGACCTGAGACTCGAAGGAGATCCGCCATGAGCGGCACCGAAAACCTGTCCCTCACCGATCTGGAAATGCCCGGATCATCGACGCAGTCCTCGACCGAGTTCGAAGGCTTCGGGGAGCCGAAGGAACTGGATGCGATCTACGACATCCCGGTCCAGATCTCGGCCGTGCTCGGCAAGTCCACCATGCAAGTGAGCCAGCTGCTCAAGCTCGGTCGCGGCGCCGTCGTGGAACTCGACCGCAAGGTCGGCGAAGCGATCGACATCTACGTCAACAACCGGTTGGTCGCGCGCGGCGAAGTCGTCGTCGTCGACGATCGGCTGGGCGTGACGATGACCGAAATCATCAAGTCGGACCGCGGCTGAACCTGCGCCCGATCTTCAAAGGTACCCTACCATGCGCCTGCTGATTGTCGGCACGCTCCTGGGCTACATCACGGAAGCCGGTCGCATCGCGCTCGACCGCGGCGCCAAAGTCGCGCACGCCGAGACGATCGATCAGGCCCTGCATGCGTTGCGCAACGGCAAAGGCGCCGATCTCGTCATGGTCGACGTCAAGCTGGACGTGGCCAAGCTCGTCGATGCGCTGAAGAGCGAGCGCATCGCATTGCCCGTCGTCGCCTGCGGCATCGGGACCGATACGCAGGCCGCAGTGCGCGCGATCCGCGCCGGCGCCAGGGAATACCTGCCGCTGCCGCCCGACGCGCAATTGATCGCCGCGGTGTTGGAAGCGGTTTCGGAAGAAACCCACGCGCTGGTGTTCCGCGATCCCGCGATGAAGTCGGTGCTGAAGCTCGCCGACCAGATCGCGCCGGCCGACGCGACCGTGCTGATTACCGGCGAAAGCGGTACCGGCAAGGAAGTCGTCGCGCGCTGGGTGCATCGCAAGTCGCGCCGCGCCAACGGCGCCTTCGTCGCCATCAACTGCGCCGCCATTCCCGAAACGCTGCTCGAAAGCGAGCTGTTCGGTCACGAGAAAGGCGCTTTCACCGGCGCCGTGGCGCGGCGCCTGGGCAAGTTCGAAGAAGCGACCGGCGGCACCTTGCTGCTCGACGAAATCAGCGAGATCGCGCCGCGCCTGCAGGCCAAGCTGCTGCGCGCCATCCAGGAACGCGAGATCGACCGGATCGGCGGCGGCAACCCGGTGAAGATCGACGTGCGCCTGATCGCGACCTCGAACCGCGACCTCGAAGCCGCGGTGCGCGCGGGCGAGTTCCGCGAAGACCTGTATTACCGGCTCAACGTCATGCAGCTGGCCTTGCCGCCGCTGCGGCAGCGGCCCGACGACGTGCCGGCGCTGGCCGAGCATTTCGCGCGCAAATATTCGACCTCGAACGGTCTCGCCTACAAGGCGCTGACCGACGCCGCGGTGACCAAGCTGAAGGCGCACAGCTGGCGCGGCAACGTGCGCGAACTGGAAAACACCATGCACCGCGCGGTGCTGCTGTCGCCTACCGACTCGATCGAGCCGGACGCGATCCTGCTGCAAGGCGGCCACACGTCAGGTCCGGCGCCTTCGGCGGCGATCGTCGCCAATGCCGGCGACGCGAGGAGCGCCGACACGCTGGCGGCGGCGGGCTATATCGGCCGCACCGTCGCCGAAGTCGAGCGCGACCTCATTATCGGTACGCTGAGCCATACGCTCGGCAATCGCACGCATGCCGCCAATATTCTCGGCATCTCGATCCGGACGCTGCGCAACAAGCTGAAAGAATACAGCGAGAGCGGCATCAAGGTTCCGATGCCCGGCGAAGGCGAACGGGCGTCGGTATAATTTTCCATTCCCCGCGAAAGCGGGGATCCAGGACTTTCTACGAACATGATGACGCCGCCCGTCGCAACCACGCCCGAATGGATCCCCGCTTTTGCGGGGAATAGCTGATGAGCGACACGACGACGCCCGTGACCATCGAGGGCACTGCCACGCAAGCTGCGAACGGATTCTCGTTCGGCAGCTTCGCGGCGGCAGCGGCGGTCGTGCGCCGCGGCGACGTCGCGCTCGCGATCGGCGTCATCGCCATTCTGACGGTCCTGATGCTGCCGATGCCAGCCTGGTTGCTGGACATCTCGCTGGCGCTGTCGATCACCATCTCCGTCCTCATCCTGATGACGGTGCTGTTCATTCCGAAGCCGCTGGAATTCTCGTCGTTTCCGACGGTGCTCCTGATCACCACGCTGCTTCGCCTGTCGCTGAACGTGGCCTCGACCCGACTGATCCTCAGTCATGGTCACGAAGGCACCAAAGCCGCCGGTTCGGTCATCCAGGCCTTCGGCCAGTTCATGACCGGCGGCAATTTCGTCATTGGCGTGATCCTGTTCGGCATCCTGATCATCATCAACTTCATCGTCATCACGAAGGGTTCGGGACGCATCGCCGAAGTCGCGGCGCGTTTCAGCCTGGATTCGATGCCGGGCAAGCAGATGGCGATCGACGCCGACCTGTCGGCCGGCCTGATCGCCGAAGCCGACGCACGCAAGCGCCGCAAGGAACTCGAGGACGAGAGCGGCTTCTACGGTGCCATGGACGGTGCCGCGAAGTTCGTTCGCGGCGACGCGGTCGCGGCGATGATCATCGTCTTCGTCAACATCATCGGCGGCATCATCATCGGGTCGGGGCAGAACGGCCTCAGCTTCGCGCAGTCGGCCCACACCTACACGCTGCTGACGATCGGCGAGGGCCTGGTCAGCCAGATCCCGGCGCTGATCATCTCGGTCTCCGCCGGTATGCTCGTCACCAAGGCGGGCACGGTCGGGTCGATGGACAAGGCGCTGTTCAGCCAGCTGAGCAGCTATCCGATAACGCTGGGCGTGACGTCCGGCCTGCTGGTGCTGCTCGCCTTCCTACCCGGCATGCCGATGGCGCCGTTCCTGGCGCTCGCCGCCGGCTCCGGCACGCTGGCCTGGTGGCTGCCGCGCAGCCGGCTGAAGGAAGTAAAACGCGCCGCCGACGTAACCGCCATCGAAGCCGCCAGTGCGCCGGTCGCCGACGAGCCGATCGCGACCGCGCTTGCCATCGACTATATCCGCCTCGAGCTGGGTTACGGCTTGCTGCCGCTGGTGAACACCTCGACCGGCAACAAGCTCACCGACCAGATCAAAGGCCTGCGGCGCCAACTGGCGCAGGATATCGGCTTCGTGATGCCGTCGGTGCGCATCCAGGACAATCTCCAGCTGCCCGCCAACACCTACGTGATCCGCATCAAGGAGATCGAGGCGGGCCGCGGCGAAGTGCGGCCGCAGATGCTGCTGTGCATGGATCCGCGCGGTGACCAGATCTCGCTGCCCGGCGAAACGACGGTCGAGCCGACCTTCGGCCTGCCGGCGATGTGGATCCCCGCCAACTATCGCGAGGAAGCGCATTTCAAGGGCTACACGGTGGTCGATCCTTCGACCGTGCTGACCACGCATCTGACCGAGACGGTGAAGGACAATCTCGCCGAGCTTCTGTCCTACAGCGAAACCCAGAAGCTGCTCGACGAGCTCGACAAGCAGCACCAGAAGCTGATCACCGACGTCATCCCGTCCCAGATCAGCGTCGGCGGCCTGCAGCGCGTGCTGCAGAACCTGCTGTCCGAGCGCATTTCGATCCGCGACCTGCCGACCATTCTCGAAGGCGTCAGCGAGGCCTCGCAGCACACGCGCAATGTCGGTCAGATCACCGAGCATGTGCGCTCGCGCCTGGCGCGGCAGATCTGCGAGGGTCACGTCAACGCAACCGGCGTGCTGCCGCTGGTCACGCTCAGCCCGGAATGGGAGCAGGCGTTCGCGGAATCGATCGTCGGCACCGGCGACGACAAGCAGCTTTCGATGGCGCCGTCCCAGCTGCAGCAATTCATCGCCGGCGTGCGCCAGACCTATGAGCGGCTGGCTGCGAGCGGCGAGACGCCGGTGCTGCTGACCAGCCCGCTGATCCGCCCCTATGTGCGCTCGATCATCGAACGGTTCCGGCCGCAGACCGTGGTCATGAGCCAGAGCGAGATCCACCCCAAGGCGCGCATCAAGACGCTGGGCCAGATCTGATCGATCGCGCCGGCG
>JAQGIE010000134.1 GCA_028291365.1 Rhodospirillales bacterium | reverse complement strand
CGGCCGCGAATTATGAGCCGTCGAAGCAGCTCGTCGCAGTGTGACGCGAGTTCGTCTGGAGCCGAGCGCGGGTCTACGTCGAAGGGGAATGAGATGACGCAGGCAATCGAGGAAAAGAACAAGGCTTTCGTGTTGGAGGCGTTCGAAACGCTTTTCAACAAGCGGGACTACGCCGCTGCGGAGCGTTTCTGGTCGCCGAACTACATTCAGCACAGCGCGCACATTCCGCCAGGACGCGAGGGACTCTTCAGCTTGGTCAAGGGGGTCCCCGAAGGCCTCCGCTACGAGAACGGGCTTGCCGTCGCCAGTGGCGACTACGTGCTGCTCCACGGCCGGTTCTCCGGCATGGGCCTGCCGGTGAACTGGATCGTGGTGGATATCGTGCGCCTGGAGAACGGCCAGCTGGCCGAGCACTGGGACGTCATCGAGGACGAGGCGACGAAGGAAGCATCCGTCAGTGGCCTGCCCATGTTCGGCGATGCGTTTCCTTCTTCATGAGTTTCGCGTGACCGATGGAATTGGCTACGAACTGACCTTGGCAACGCCCATCTGCTGCAGCAGCGTGAGATTGTCTTCGATATGCCAGTTGTCGGTGATGCGCCCGTTTTCGACCTTGACGAGATCGGTGGCGATGAAGGCGATCGGCTGACCCTTGCCCTGCGTCTGGCCGAACCGGCCGGTGAAATGGCCGGTGAACTTCATGTGCACCGTCACGTAGTCGCCGGCGACGATCATCTTCTCCACCGTCACGCCGAGATCGGGCACCGCGGCGCGGAAGTGCTGCGAAGCGAAGGCCGGCCCCTCCGCCCCCTGCGGGCGGCCCGGCGGCAACGTGTGATCGGTGAAGTTGTCCGCAATGGCCTGCTTCAGCGCGGCTTCATCGCCCGTGTTCCAGAATTCGTAAAAAGCGCGCACCGCCTTCAGCGTTGCCTCGCGCTGCGCACCTTGGATCGTCGAAGCGACGACGAGTTCGTCGATTTTGACGCCGTCCGCGGCAACGGCCGGTGCGGACAGGGAGAGCGCCGACGCGACGAGGAGCCCGAGTGACAAGAATCTGTTCGACATCAAGTCGTCTCCACATCTGTCGGTTGGTTGGATGGGTCGGCGCGCGCTTCGCGGAACACGAGTTCGAGCAGGATGCCGGTGGGCGTTCGGATGAACAGGCGACGCTCGCCGAGCTCGGGCAGCTCCATTCGCGAATAGGGAATCGAGAGGTCGTCGAGCTTGCGCCGCATCCCGTCATGGTCGGTCAGGCGGAAGCCGACGTGATCGATCGTCTCGCCCGCGCGGTCGACCGGGCTGCCAGCGCCCGGAATGAGATGCACGACCGGCTCGCCATCGGCGTAGAGCCAATAGCCCGAAAAGCCGAAGGCCGGGCGGTAGCCGGGCTTCAGGCCCAGCACGGCCTCGAAGAAGGCGCGCGTGCCTTCCAGATCATGCGTGCGCAGCGTGACGTGATCGAGCATGGCGCGCTCACACGATGGTGCCGCCGCCGTCGACAAATACGGTCGAACCGGTGGCGAAGGGCGTGGTGGCGAGGAACAGCACCGCATTGGCGATGTCTTCCGGCCGGCCGACGCGACGAGCCGGCAGGCGCTTCGCCGCACTGGCGTACATCGCCTCGCGCTGGTCCGCAGGCATTGCGGACCAAAGCGGCGTCGCGATCAGGCCCGGTGAGACGGCATTCACCCGCACCGGCGCGAGTTCCAGCGCCAGGCCGCGGGTGAGTGCCTCCAAGGCCGCGTTGATCGCACCCTGCAGGACCGCACTCGCGGAGGGCCGAACGCTGAGGAAGCCCGAGATGAAGGTGAGCGATCCGCCCTCACGGATCTTCGCGGCCCGGGCGACGCGATAGGCGCCCCAGAACTTGCTCTCCATGGCGGTCTTCGCGGCGGCCAGGCTGAGCGTGCGCACCGGACCCGTCGGCGTCTGCGCCGCGGACACGACGACATGGTCCCATGCGTCCTCGCCGGCGAAGAAACGCTCGATCGCCGCTTCGTCGCCGGTGTCGAGCACGACGGTGCGGATATTTCCGCCCAGCTCGGTCGCCGCCGCATCGAGCTTGGCTTTCGAACGTGAAGCGATCGTAACCGCGGCGCCGGCTTCAGCCGCAGCGGCTGCGGTCGCGAGGCCAATTCCCGAGCTGCCGCCGATCACCACCAGGCGTGCATGTTTCAATCCGTCCGACATTGACCGGTTTCCCTTTCAGAGCGTGGGACCGGGCAAGCCGGTCACGGTATGGGAACGCCGGGCGATGACCAGCGTGTCGGCGCACCCTGGCTCGCGCCGGTGACGACTGCGATCACGTCCACTGCTACTTGCCCCGGCCGGCAGCGGCCAGGATCAGGTCGGCGACCTCCTTCGAGTGGGAGACCAGGGAAAGGTGACCTGCCGGCAGCTCGACGGTCGTCGCATTCATGCGCTTTGCCAGAAACCGTTCCAGGTCAGGCGAGATCGTCTGATCGAGTTTCGATACGGCATACCAGCTCGGCTTGTCGTGCCAGGCAGCCTGCGTGGTTCGCTCGCCGAACAGCGAAGCGGCGGTGGGTTCTTGCACGGCATACAGGACTTCCGCCTTGTCATGCGCGACACCGTTCGCGAAATATTTGAGGAACGCTTCCTCGGAAAGCTTGGTGAAGCCGTCGCGCTCCTGAACGCCGGCGCGTACCGGCATGGTTGGGAACTGTCCCGACAGGGCAACGAAATCCTCGCTCGCATCGGGCGCGCGCGCCGCGACATAGACGAGCGCCGTGACTTTCGGGTCGACGCCCGTTTCGCTGATGACGGTGCCGCCCCACGAATGCGCGACCAGCACGGTCGGTCCGTCCTGCAGCGCCAATGCGCGACGGGTCGCCGCCACGGAATCGGCGAGCGTGGTCAACGGATTCTGTACCGCGGTCACATGCAAGCCGGCCGCCTGAAGGCGTGCGATGA
>JAQGIE010000110.1 GCA_028291365.1 Rhodospirillales bacterium | reverse complement strand
CGGGGCTGGGATCGCCTGACGCCACGCCGAGCGTGAAGGGGTCGCGTCCGCCGAGCGGCGCGGCACGCGGCGTGGTGGCGCATCCGGCGAGGTTCGGCATTGCCGACAGGCCGGCGAGCGCCGAGGTATAGGCAAGCAGATGCCGACGCGTGATCGGGAAATCTTGCGGCACGGGGGCTCCTGGTCCTGTCGGGGGGCGGGTGCTACGAACGCGATGTCCTTATAGGTCAGCTTCGCAAGCAAACGACAGGGCCACGCATGACCAGTTTCGACGAACGCGAAAAAGCTTTCGAAGCAAAGTTCAGCATCGACGAAGAGCTGCGGTTTCGCGTGCACGCGCGCCGCGCCCGCCTGTTCGGCGGCTGGGTGGCAGCGCAGCTCGGGCTTTCCGGCGATGCTGCCGAATCTTACGCCAAGGACATGATCGCGGCTGATTTCGAAGAAGTCGGCGACGAGGATCTGTTGGCCAAGGCGCGTGCCGATCTTGCCGCTGCCGGCAAGAGCGTCGACGACGCGACGTTGCGCAAGCAGCTGCAGGTCGCGTTCAACGAAGCGACGCGTCAGCTCGTCGGTGAGTGACCGGGGCGACTGACGAGATTTTCGATCGCGTCGCCAAGCAGCGACGCGAATCGCGGCCAGCCATGTGATTCCTGCTGCTGCGCGGCACCCGCCGCGCAGCGCGCATAAAGACCGGGTTCTTCGACCAGCCGGCGCATCGCGTCGGCAAGCGATTTCGCGTCGATCGCTGTCGTGACCAGTCCGGTTCGTTCGGGCTCGACCTGCTCGGCGAGACCGCCGACCGGGGTCGCGATCACCGGAAGCCCGGCGCCGTACGCCGCGGCGATGACGCCCGATTGGCTTGCTTCGACATACGGCACCACCACCGCGTCGGCAGCGGCGAGCACGCTGCCGATCTGCTCGGGCTGGATCCATCCGCGTTGCAGCGTCACGCCCGGCTGCGTCAGCGCCGAATCGGGCGCGTCGATGGCGCCGTCGCCGGCGATGGTCAGCGTCGCGTCGACATTCTGCGCACGCAGCTGTCGAAACGCTTCGAGCAGCAACGGCACGCCCTTGTACGGCAGCAGCCGGCCGAAAAAGAGAAAGCGGAACGGCTTTCGCGGCCGTGACGCGTCTTCGGCATCGGGATAGGTGAGCACCGGCAGGAACAGCTGCACGATGCGCGCGGCGGGCAGATTCCGCCGTGTCTGCAATCGCTCGGCGACGAAGCGCGAGGCCGCGACCACCGCATCGGCGGCGGCGATCTCGCGTCCCTGCAGCCAGTCGAGCAGGGGCACGCGTTCACCGGGATGCTGGTCAGCGTCGTGCGCCCAGACGATCCAGCGCGCGCCGGCGCGCTGCGCCGCGATCTGGAAGGCGCGATCCCAGACATGCGGCATCACCACGATCACCGCCTTGATGCGATTGCGCCGGATGAAGCGGCCGAAACGCCAGGCGGTCAGGGGCAGGGCCAGGCTCCGAATCGCCAGGGCGGCGGCGCCCTCGAACGTATCGATCGGCCAGCGAATCGGGGCCAGGTCCCGGCTTTCGGCGAAATGCTCGGCCTGGCGGGAGAGGGACAGGGCGACTTCGAATCGCGAATCGGCGGCCAGCGCCGGGACCAGCTGCGCCGTCAGCTTGCCGCCGCCGCCATAGCGGCCCCAGTACGCAACCAGCACGCGCATGGCAGGTGGCATGGCAGACGAAACGGTCGGATTCATACGTCCTTCGGCAACTCGTATACGGGCTCGATCGTGTTGTACGCCACCGTTCTGTGGCCCTTCTGCCACAGACAGGAACTTCCTTACATCAGGGCTTTGGCCAAGGTTCTTCGAGCATCAGCACTGGGTTAGGTTCCGCCCGTCGCCCCCCGGGAGGAGGCGATGCGGCACATGCCGCAGGACTTGCGACGCAGGCCCCACCAACGAGACCTGACGGAGACTACCCCCGATGACGTCGAAGAAGCTTCTTCTGGCCGGCACGATCCTGAGCGCGGCATTTGCCGTGTCGACGGATGCGATGGCCCAGACGACGACGAGCAAGACAACAAAGACCACCACCACGACGGCGACGTCGGACACGGCAGTGCTGCGCCAGCAGGTGTTGGATCTCCAGAAGCAGCTGAACGACCTCAAGGCCCAGGTCGGCACGCGGGTCACGAGCACCGAGAAGACGGTTGAGGAGCTCAAGAAGGCTTCCGCGTCTGACGTGAAAGTGACGCTGCCGAACGGCCGCCCGACGATCGCGACCAACGACGGCAACTTCTCGTTCGCGGTGACCGGACGCATCCATTTCGACACGGCGGGCTACTTCTCGACCAAGTCGAAGAACGGCAGCCCGAGTTCGGCCGTGCCCGATCTGAACAGCGGCGTGAACGTTCGCCGCGCCTTCTTCGGCGTGACCGGCAAGTTGTGGAAGGACTGGGAATACGTCCTCAACCTGAACGCCGGCGGCTCGGGCCAGGAACTCGCGAATTCGACCGCGCTGCTCCAGGAAGCTCGCCTGACCTATGGCGGCGTCAAGAACTGGAAGTTCGATATCGGCTACCTCGATCCGCAGAACAACCTGTCGGAAGCGATGTCGTCGAACGACCTCGCCTTCATCGAGCGCGCCGCCGTCACCAACATCACCGAAGGCATCGCGGCCACCGAGTCGCGCGCTGCGGTCGGCGCCCGCTTCAACACGGAGAACATCTTCGCGTCGGGCTACTTGACCGGTTCGACGGTCGGCAACGGTCCGCTCGGTGCCGGCGTGACGGCCGGTGACGAACAGATCGGCGTCGTCGGCCGCGTGGCCTTCCTGCCGTACAAGTCGGATGTCGGCGTGATCCATATCGGCATCAACGGCCAGAAGGTGCTGCAGAACACGCAGAACCAGACGCCTGGGCCGAAGTCGCTGATCGGTGGCTTCAGCGACCGTCCGGAACTGCGCGTCGACGGCCGTTCGTTCGTCAACGCGGTCGCGGTGGCGAACACCAACTCGACGGCGGCGACGTTCAACATCGATACGGCCTATGCGTACGGCCTCGAATTGGCCGGCGCGTACCGCAACTTCTATGCGGAAGGCCAGTATTTCCGCTTCGGCTACGACACCCAGAACATCGCCGTGACGGGTACCGGCATCCCCGGCCGTATCGCTCCGAGCGTCGATTTCGACGGCTACTATGCGCAGGCGACCTACGTCCTCACCGGCGAGTCGCGTGCCTACAACATCGGCACGGGTGCCTTCGGTTCGCCGAAGCCGGCGCGTCCGGTCTCGCTCGAGACCGGTGGCATCGGCGCCTGGGAAGTCGGCGTCCGCTACAGCTACGTGAACCTGAACGACACCAATGGCGGCTTCATCGTCAACGGTGGCAAGCAGACCCTGTGGACGTTCGGTGTGAACTGGTACGTCAACAACAACGTCCGCTTCATGCTGAACTACATCACGGGCGACATCGACAAGAAGGCGGTCCTCACGAATGCCCCGCAGGGCTTCAAGATGGACACGCTCGCGCTGCGTACGCAGTTCAACTTCTAAAGCTTCGGGCCTTTGCCCCGGACTTGATCCGGGCTTCGGCTCGTACGAGAACCCCGCCGGGCAACCGGCGGGGTTTTTTCGTTGCCGGGTCGGCGCCTTCGCGTTAGGGCAGGCGCATGTCGACGCGTCGCCTTCGCCTTCTGCCGCTGCTGCTTCTGTCGCTCGCGGCCTGCGCGCCAAGCCACGACCTCGCCAATGTCGGCCAGGTCAAACTCGCGGCGCGCGCCTATCACGATGATGGCCGCTACGACGCTGCGTTTGCCAAGGTTGCGGCCGAGGCCACGTCGTATCTCGAACAGCGGGCGCCGCGCGTGACGCGACCGGCGATCGTGTTCGACATCGACGACACCGCGCTCACCACCTGGCCGGCAATTCGCGCCAACGATTTCGGCTACATCACCGAGGGCGGTTGCGATCGCCTGCCCAAAGGGCCGTGCAATTCGATTTCGTTCGAAGACGCGGGAACGATGGCGCCGTTGCTGCCGACCTTGGCGCTCTATCGTCGCGCGCGTGAACTGGGCGTCGACATCTTCTTCGTCACCGGGCGTCGCGAAGCGCGCCGGATGGGCACCGAACGAAACCTCAAATTCGCGGGCTACGATTCGTGGAAGCGCGTCGTGCTCAAACCCAATGACTGGCCCGCCGGCTCAACGGCTGATTTCAAATCGGCCGCCCGCGCCGCGATCGAAGCCGAGGGCTATACGATCGTCGTCAATATCGGCGACCAGCAATCCGATCTCGACGGGGGCCACGCCGAACGCGGTTTCAAACTGCCGAACCCGTTCTACTTCATCCCCTGATGCACCAGCTTCGTACCGCCTCGGCCGACAGGTCGACGGCCTATGACGACATCGCCCAACAGCTCGAAGGCCTGTTCACGGACGAGCGCGACTGGCTCGCCAACGCCGCCAACATGGCGTCGCTGCTGTTCCATTCGCTGCCCGACCTCAACTGGGCCGGCTTCTACCTGATGAAGGGCGGCGAGCTCGTGCTGGGCCCGTTCCAGGGCAAGCCCGCCTGTATCCGGATCGCCGTGGGGCGGGGGGTCTGTGGGACCGCCGTCGCCCGCCGCGCCAGCGTGCTGGTCGAGGATGTCGAAGCCTTCCCCGGCCATATCGCCTGCGACGCGGCTTCGCAGAGCGAGCTGGTGGTGCCGCTGCTGAAGGGCGGCGAGGTGCTGGGCGTGCTCGACCTCGACAGCCCGCGCCGGGGCCGGTTCGACGCGCTGGATCAGGCCGGGTGCGAGCGGCTGGTCGGTCTCTTCCTCGCCGCCTCGGACTTCTGATACAGAGAAGCCCGCGGCTTGCGGGTGTAGCTCAATGGTAGAGCAGAAGCCTTCCAAGCTTACGACGAGGGTTCGATTCCCTTCACCCGCTCCAGCCGCCGCCTCCTTGCGCGCCGCCGCCTTGCCTAGACGGGCCTGACCGGTTAGAAGCCGCGCGTTTTCGCGCCCTTCAGGCGCTCACCAGCCCGATCACGGGCGCCACTACGGAACCAGGGCATGTCGAAGGAAAAGTTCCAGCGGAACAAGCCGCACTGCAACATTGGCACGATCGGTCACGTCGACCATGGCAAGACGTCGTTGACGGCTGCCATCACGAAGATTTTGGCGAAGTCGGGCGGCGCGACGTTTACGGCGTACGACCAGATCGACAAGGCGCCGGAAGAAAAGGCGCGCGGCATCACGATCTCGACGGCGCACGTCGAGTACGAGACGGCCAACCGTCACTACGCGCACGTCGATTGCCCGGGCCACGCCGACTACGTGAAGAACATGATCACGGGAGCCGCGCAGATGGACGGCGCGATCCTGGTCGTGTCGTCGGCCGACGGCCCGATGCCGCAGACGCGCGAGCACATTCTGCTGGCGCGCCAGGTCGGCGTTCCGGCGATCGTGGTGTTCATGAACAAGGTCGACATGGTCGACGACAGCGAACTGCTCGACCTGGTCGAACTCGAGATTCGCGAGCTGCTGTCGAAGTACGAATTCCCGGGCGACGACATTCCGATCGTGAAGGGCTCGGCGCTGGTGGCGCTGCAGGACGGCGACCCGGAAATGGGCGAGAAGCGCATCCTCGAGCTGATGGCGGAAGTCGATAAGTACATTCCGCAGCCGGAGCGCGCCAAGGATCGTCCGTTCCTGATGCCGATCGAAGACGTGTTCTCGATCTCGGGCCGCGGCACCGTGGTGACCGGCCGTATCGAGCGCGGCATCGTGAAGGTGGGCGAAGAAATCGAGATCGTCGGCGTGAAGCCGACGACCAAGACGACGGTCACCGGCGTCGAGATGTTCCGCAAGCTGCTGGATAGCGGTGAGGCCGGCGACAATGTCGGTTGCCTGCTGCGCGGCACCAAGCGCGAAGACGTCGAGCGCGGCCAGGTTCTGGCCAAGCCGGGCTCGATCACGCCGCACACCAAGTTCACGGCCGAGGCGTACATTCTGACGAAGGAAGAGGGCGGCCGTCACACGCCGTTCTTCACCAACTACCGTCCGCAGTTCTATTTCCGCACGACCGACGTGACCGGGATGGTGAAGCTGCCGGAAGGCACCGAAATGGTGATGCCGGGCGACAACATCTCGATGGAAGTCGAGCTGATCGTGCCGATCGCGATGGATGAAGGCCTGCGCTTCGCCATCCGCGAAGGTGGCCGCACCGTCGGTGCCGGCGTCGTCGCCAAGATCATCGCCTGATTTTGCGGTGACCCCGTCCGCGCAAACCGCGTACGGATGGCGGGGCCGGCGTCGTCGCCAGGATCAGACGAAAAGAACCCAATAGGGTCGAAGCGCGGGGCCGGGTCTCGGACGAGAGCCGGCCCCGCTGCGTTTCAGGACGCGTTCAGGGAGAGGGATCATGCGACATCTACGACGCACGGCGCTTGCCGCTTTGCTGCTGGCCGCCTCGTTGCCAGTGGGCGGCGGCGCGTTCGCCGCCGATCGCAAGCCGGCGGCCGAGTCGGGCAAGACCACCAGCACGACCGATCGGCTGAAAGCGAAGAAGAAACCGCCTGCCGCGTCCCTGGACCGCCAGACCGCCGCCGCGCCGGCCCCCAGGCCCGCCGCCAAGGCCGTGCCAAGGCCGGCTGTTAAATCGGGATCTTGAACCGGATCTTGCAGCGCCCGGAACGCTCCGGTAGAACCCGCCCTCTGCCGCGGCCCTACCCGGGACCGCGGCACCTTGTATTTCCGTAACGAGTTTCGAGAGGTCGGCGCCCGAAGGAGTGTAGCTCAACTGGTAGAGCACCGGTCTCCAAAACCGGGGGTTGGGGGTTCGATCCCCTCCACTCCTGCCACGACCACGACGCCGATCAACATCGCATGCAAAGCCCCACCCAATTCATCCGCGAAGTCCGCCAGGAAGCCGCCAAGGTTGCCTGGCCGAGCCGCAAGGAAACCCTGATCACCACCGCAATGGTGTTCGTGATGGTGATCCTTGCGTCGCTGTTCCTGTTCTTCACCGACCAGATCATCGCGTGGGTGCTGCGTCTCGTGCTGGGTCTCGGAGGCTGAACACGATGGCAACCACGGCACGCTGGTACGTGATGCACGTCTACTCGGGCTTCGAGAAGAAAGTGCGCCAGGGTATCCTCGAGAAGGCCGCCAAGCTCGGCCTCTCGGACATGTTCGAAGAGATTCTGGTGCCGACCGAAGAAGTGGTCGAAGTGCGCCGTGGCTCGAAGGTCAACGCCGAGCGCAAGTTTTTCCCCGGCTATGTGCTGATCAAGATGCACATGACCGACGACACCTGGCACCTGGTCAAGAACACGCCGAAAGTCACCGGTTTTCTCGGTGGCGGCGGCAAGCCGGTGCCGATCAGCGAGACCGAAGCCTCGCGGATCATGGGCCAGATCAAAGAGGGCATCGATCGTCCGCGTCCGTCGATCACCTACGAGGTGGGCGAGCAGGTGCGTGTCAGCGACGGTCCGTTCACCTCGTTCAACGGCACGGTCGAAGAAGTCGACGAAGAGCGCTCGCGCCTCAAGGTGGCGGTGTCGATCTTCGGTCGCTCGACGCCGGTCGAACTCGAATACACGCAGGTCGAAAAACTTTAGAAATTTCCCGCGAAAGCGGGGAACCACCGCGTGGGAGGTCTTTCGCCGAGACCGGACCACGCACTCCGAAACTGGGCCCCCGCTTTGGCGGGGGATGGAGGTAAGACATGGCGAAAAAGATTACCGGGTACATCAAGCTCCAAGTACCCGCCGGTAAGGCGAACCCGTCGCCGCCGATCGGTCCCGCGCTGGGTCAGCGCGGCCTGAACATCATGGAGTTCTGCAAAACGTTCAACGCGCGGACCGGCGAAATGGAACCGGGGATGCCGATTCCGGTCGTCATCACCGTCTATGCCGACCGCACCTTCTCGTTCATCACCAAGACGCCCCCCAACAGCTACTTCCTGATGAAGGAAGCGAAGCTGCAGAAGGGTTCGCAGACGCCGGGCAAGGGTTTCGTCGGCCAGATTTCGGTCGACCAGATCCGCGGCATCGCGAAGCAGAAGATGCCGGACATGAACGCGAACGACGTCGAAGCGGCGACTCGCATGTTGATCGGCTCGGCCCGCTCGATGGGCCTCGAAGTGACGGGGGCTTAAGTCATGGCTTTCGTGGGTAAGCGCCTGAAGAAGGCATATACGGGCGTCAATCGCGACAAGGCGATCTCGCTCGCCGACGCAGTGAAGCTGATCAAGGCCGGCGCCACCGCCAAGTTCGATGAGACGATCGAAGTGGCGATGAATCTCGGCATCGATCCGCGTCACGCCGATCAGAACGTGCGCGGCGTCGTGCAGATGCCGAACGGCACCGGCAAGACCGTCCGCGTCGCCGTGTTCGCCAAGGGCGACAAGGCGGAAGAGGCCAAGAAGGCCGGTGCGGAATTCGTCGGCGGCGATGATCTGGCTGAACAGATCACCGGCGGCATGATGGATTTCGACCGCGTCATCGCGGCGCCGGACATGATGATGGTGGTCGGCAAGCTGGGTAAGGTTCTGGGCCCGCGCGGCCTGATGCCGAACCCGAAGCTCGGCACCGTCACGCCGAACGTCGCCCAGGCGGTCAAAGACGCCAAAGGCGGCTCGGTCGAGTTCCGCGCCGAAAAGGCCGGCATCATCCAGGCCGGCATCGGCAAGGCCTCGTTCACCGAGGAAGCGCTGCTCGGCAACATCACGGCCTTCGTCCAGGCGATCGCCCGGGCGAAGCCGGCGGGGGCCAAGGGCACCTACATCCAGAAGATCTCGATCAGCTCGACCATGGGTCCGGGCGTGAAGGTCGATCCGTCCACCGTGACGATCTGATCCTTCGCTGGATTTGCTGAATTGGGGCGCGGTCGAAAGGCCGCGCCCTTTTTCGTTGCCTTGCATCCGGCCTTCGCGTATCCACCCCGGCTTCGACGGCTTCGGCCGTCGATTACCTGTCCGAGACTGCAGGAGCCAGGATCCCTGGCTTAATTCCCTGCATAGACGGGAGTGGAATTTCCGAGCCTGGCTCCCACAAGGGACAGCCTCGTCTTCCTCTCTTCTCGAACAGGACGAACCGGGCGCGTTTCGGCCCCTCCCGATCAGTAGGGGGAGCCGAGCCGCGTTCATGTGCAACGAGAGAGACGGAGTACTCCGTGGATCGCACGCAAAAGGAAGCGTCCGTCGCTTCGCTCCAGGCTGCGCTGCAGGAAACAAATCTCGTCGTGGTCGCCCATTATAGCGGGCTGACCGTCGCCGAGATGACGACCCTGCGTTCGCGTATGCGTGGTGCCGAAGCGAGCTTGAAGGTCGCAAAGAACCGGCTTGCGCGCATCGCTATCAAAGGCACGCGGTTCGAAGGTATCGACGGCCTGCTGACGGGGCCGACCGCCATCGCGTTTTCGCGCGATCCGGTCGCTGCCGCCAAAGTGGCTGCCGATTTCGCCAAGGAAAACGACAAGTTCGTGATCCTGGGCGGTGGTTTGGGTGCTCAGACCTTGGACGCCGCCGGCGTTCAGGCCCTGGCCAAGCTGCCTTCGATCAACGAGCTCCGCGCCAAGCTTGTCGGCCTCATCCAGGCCCCAGCGACCAAGATCGCTGGCGTCGTTCAGGCACCGGCAAGCCAGCTCGCGCGGCTGCTCAACGCTTACGCCACCAAGGGCGATGCGGCTTAAGCCGCAAATCGATTCAAACCGAACCTGTTCGAACTAGGAGTGAAGTAAATGGCTGATCTCGCAAAGATCGTCGACGATCTGTCGGCCCTGACCGTCCTTGAGGCGGCTGAGCTGGCGAAGTTGCTGGAAGAGAAGTGGGGCGTTTCGGCTGCGGCCCCGGTGGCTGCTGCCGCCGCTGGCGGCGGTGGCGCCGCTGCCCCGGCCGCTGAGGAGCAGACGGAATTCAACGTCGTCCTTACCGACGCCGGCGACAAGAAGATCAACGTCATTAAGGAAGTCCGCGCCATCACCGGCCTGGGCCTCAAGGAAGCCAAAGACCTGGTCGAAGGCGCGCCGAAGGCCCTCAAGGAAGGCGTGTCTAAGGACGAAGCCGAGAAAATCAAGAACCAGCTTGAAGAAGCCGGCGCCATGGTCGATATTAAGTAACGTCTCGTTCATCACGACGT
>JAQGIE010000096.1 GCA_028291365.1 Rhodospirillales bacterium | reverse complement strand
CGACCCGCTGGCCGGCGCCGACGCCATCGCCGGCCGGGCCCGGGCCGCCGCCCAGGCGGCCAATTCGCTCGACGAGCTGCGCGCCGCGATCGCCGCCTTCGACGGGCTCGCGCTCAAGGCGACCGCCACCAGCCTGGTCTTTGCCGACGGCGCGCCCGAATCGGGGCTGATGTTGATCGGCGAGGCGCCGGGAGCCGAAGAGGACCGGCAGGGCCGGCCGTTCGTGGGTCCGTCGGGCCAGCTGCTGGACCGGATGCTGGCCGCGATCGGCCGCGACCGGTCGAGCGCCTACATCACCAACATCCTGAACTGGCGGCCGCCGGGAAACCGCAAACCGAGCCCGGCCGAGTGGGCGGTGACGCTGCCGTTCCTGGAGCGGCATATCGCACTGGCGAAGCCCCGGCTGGTGGTTTTACTTGGCGATACCGCAGCCAAGACTTTGCTCGACACGACCGAGGGCATTACCCGGCTGCGGGGCCGCTGGAAGACCCTCGACCGACCGGGATTCGGCCGCGAAACCAAGCCGATCCGCGCCATCGCGACTTTCCATCCCGCCTATCTTCTCAGAAGTCCCGGACAGAAACGGGAAGCATGGCGAGACATGTTGGCCGTAGATCGGGCACTCATCACAGTCGAACCGTAGGAATCCCAAGGATTCCCGTCGCTGCATTGCGGCATCCCGTCTCGTTTACCCTCTTTTTACTCGCCAAGACTCGTTCGACCCCTGTAGGCAGGCGCCGATGCGACGGCGAATTCTCAACGCCGGGCCCGATTTGCTTCGGCTCCGGTGTCCGTTCTTTGCCTGCGCGGCGGTGATTCTGTCATCCGCTTTGGCCGGTCACAGCAAGCCCGCCGCGTCCAGCATACGACCCTTCGATCCGACCCTGCAGGTCGCCAGCCTGGTGATGCGCGAACTCGCGCCGAACCAGCCTGTCTCCTACCTGCCTGTGGCGCTCGAAGGCTCGGGCTATCGCCTGGCGCCGAACGATCGTGCCCTCTATCGCCAGATCTTCGATGCCACCGCCGGGCGCGATTACGAGACGGCCGACCTGATGCTGGGCCGGGTCGAGGATTCGCGCCTGCGCGGTCATGTCCTCGCCCAGCGCTGGCTGAGCGACCCCGCCACCCAGCCCGACTTCGCTGGGCTGAAGCAGTGGCTGGACCAGTATTCCGATCTTCCCCAGGCCGAGCACGTGCTGGCGCTGGCCAAGGCCAAGCGGCCGGCTGGTGCGCCGCTGCCCAAGCTCGGCGTGCCCGGCACCGCGGCGATCGCGGTCGAGCGCGGCGTGCCCGAGCCCGTCAACCGCATGGCCGAGATCGCGGCCCAGGCTTTCTATGACGGCGACGCCAAGAAGGCGCTGCCGGCCGCGACCGCGGCCCTGGCGACGCTGGGCAATCGGGCAACCGAGACGCGCTGGATCGCCGGCCTGTCGGCCTGGCGCCTTGGCCAGTTCGAAGAAGCCTCGCGCCATTTCGAAGCGCTCTCGACCGCGCGCGGCCTGACGCCGTGGATGCAGTCGGGCGCGAATTACTGGGCCGGCCGTGCCCGCAAGCAGCTCGGCGACGTCAACGGCGCGCAGCGCTGGTGGGCCCGCGCCGCGCAGCATCGCACCACCTTCTACGGCCTGCTGGCGCAGCGCTCGCTGTCGCCCAATGTCGATCTGGCGATCAAGCCGTCGTCGTTGATCGGCGATCACGTGGCGCAGCTGGCGGAGACGCCGGCCGGCTATCGCGCCATCGCGCTGCTCGATGTCGGCGAGCTCAAGCTGGCGCAGGCCGAACTCGAAGAAATCGATTACGACCTTCACGCCGAACTGCGCGAACCCGCGCTCGCGGTCGGTGACGCGCTGCGCATGACGCAGCTGGTGCGCGACCTGACCGAACCGGCTTCGATGAGCCGCTACGTCGCCGCCCAATATCCGATCCCGCCTTGGCAGCCGCGCGGCGGCTTCGCGGTCGATCCGGCGCTGGTCTATGCGCTGGTGAAGCAGGAATCGAAGTTCGATCCGCTGGCGCGCAATGCATCGGGTGCAACCGGCCTGATGCAGCTGATGCCGGGCACGGCGGCGGCGATCGGCGGCGAGCACGTGCGCAGCCAGCTGACCGACCCCGAGACCAATCTCGCGCTCGGCCAGACCTATGTCTCGAAGCTGCTCAAAGATCCCGACATCGACGGCGACCTGTTCCTGATGGCGGTGGCCTACAATGTCGGACCGGGCGCGCTGACGCGCTGGCGCAAGGCGATCGAAGAAACCGAAGATCCGTTGATCTTCATCGAGCAATTGCCCAAGGGCGAGACGCGCCAGTTCATCCAGCGCGTGCTGACCAATTACTGGATCTATCGCCTGAAGTTCCGCCAGGACGTGCCGTCCTTGGCCCAGCTCGCTGCCGGCGAATGGCCGCAATACGATTGGAAGAAGCCGAAGAAGCGTCTCGCCGAAGCGGACGTGCAGTAATATTCCCGCTTTCGCGGGAATGGTCTCAGGTGCCGAGCACCGTCCCGATTAGCTGACGCACTTCTTGATCATTCTCGGCGCGCGCCGCGCGTTCGAGTGACGCGACGAAGTCCGTGACGACCGCACGCGGTCGCGCCTGGTTGCGTGCCACGAAAATGCCCGCCGCCTCGGTGCGTTCGGGCGGTTCGGCGTCGTTGAACAGGCGCTCGCTGAGCTTTTCGCCGGGGCGCAGCCCGGTGAATTCGATGCGGATGTCGCGATCCGGTCGAAGGCCGGCGAGCAGGATCATTCGACGTGCGAGGTCGACGATCTTCACCGGCTCGCCCATGTCGAGCACGTAGATGCGGCCGCGACGTTCGGGATGCTGCACGCCGTAGGCGGACGCCTGCAGCACCAGCTGCACCGCTTCACGACAGGTCATGAAATAGCGTTCGACGTCGGGGTGCGTGACGGTGATCGGGCCGCCTTTGGCCAGCTGCTGCTCGAAGCGCGGTACCACCGAACCGGTCGAGCCCAGCACATTGCCGAACCGCACCGTGACGAACCGCGTGCCCTGGCCGCTCGTCGCGATGCGGCGGCACTCCTCGGTATCGAGCGTCTGGCACCAGGCCTCGGCGAGGCGCTTCGACGCGCCCATCACGCTCGACGGGTTGACCGCCTTGTCGGTCGAGATCAGCACCATCGCCGCGACGCCATGCTGAAGCGCGAGGTCGGCGACGTGGCGCGTGCCGACGACATTGGTGAGGATGCCCTCCTCGGGATTGGCCTCGACCATCGGCACATGCTTCAGCGCCGCCGCGTGGAAGACGAGCTCCGGCCGCTCGTCGGCAAAGATCTCGTCGAGCCGGTCGCGATCCCTGATATCGGCGAGATAGGCGGCGCGCTCGAGCGCCGGGCCGGCTTCCGACATTTCGAGATCGATCGTGTACAGCGCATATTCGGAATGGTCGAGCAGCGCCAGCCGCTTGGGCGCCAGCGACGCAAGCTGGCGCACCAGCTCGCCGCCGATCG
>JAQGIE010000083.1 GCA_028291365.1 Rhodospirillales bacterium | reverse complement strand
GCCGAGCGCAGCCGGCGTGTGCTAGGCAGCGCGCCGGCGGGCGGTGATCCGGTCGAGCAGGCCGAAGGGCTGGCGCGGCGGCTTCTGTCGGAAACCGGTGAAGCCTCGGGCACCTTGCTCGCCACGGCACTCTGTGACGCGTTCCGCGCGATGCACGAAGACCAGTCGCGCCGTTTCCTGCAACGGCTCGCCGCCGGCTTCGGCCCCGACGCCGAAACGCTGGCCGCGGCGGCGCGCGCCTATCTCGCCGACGCGACGCCCGCGACCGCGATGCGGCTCAACGAAGTCTCGGAACCGCCGCGCCAGGAATTGCTGCGGCGGATGAACATGGCCGAAGGCGGCACCGGCACCATCGTGCGCATGCGCGAGCAGGTGCTGACGCGGCTGCGCGCCGAGCCCGAGCTGGCGCCGCTCGAAGCCGATCTGCGCCATCTGCTCGGCAGCTGGTTCAATCGCGGCTTCCTGCAGATCGAGCGCATCGACTGGTCGACGCCGGCGATGATCCTCGAAAAGCTCATCCGCTACGAAGCGGTGCACGCCATTCGCGGCTGGGATGATCTGCGCCGCCGGCTCGAATCCGATCGCCGCTGCTTCGCCTTCTTCCATCCGGCGCTGCCCGACGAGCCGCTGATTTTCGTCGAAGTGGCGCTGACCGACGGCATCGCCGACGCGGTCGCGCCGTTGCTGGCACCGCGGGCCGAACGCGGCGAGGACGAGGCCGACACCGCGATCTTCTATTCGATCAGCAACTGCCAGCCCGGTCTGCGCGGCATCTCGTTCGGCAATTTCCTGATCAAGCAGGTGGTCGCCGATCTGCGCGCCGAGCTGCCCAACCTGACGCGCTTCGCGACTCTGTCGCCGGTGCCCGGCCTGGTGCGCGCGCTGCGGGCCGAAAACGACCCCGCCCTGGCGCCGCTGTTCGAGGATCCGTCGCGCGTCGATCCGAGCTTCGACGAAAAGCTTCGCCGCGCCGCCGCGCGCTGGCTGGTCGGGCAGGCCGAGGATCCGGTGGCGCGCTTTCATCTCTCGAACGGTGCGCGGCTCGAACGAATTCATGCCCGCGCCGACCTGTCGGAGAAGGGGCTGCGCGAGTCGTTCGGGGTGATGGTCAATTACCTCTACGATCCGGGCACGATCGAGGCCAACCACGAGACCTTCGTCGCGCGCCGCGACGTGCCGCACGGGCCCGAGGTCGAGGCGCTGCTGGCCGAACCGGGGCGGCGCCGTCTGTTCGGCTGATCTGCCCCACGGAGATTCGCCCGCAAGGGAGACTTGTTGCGAGGCGAGGGCGTCGCCGCTAGAGGAATTGGCATGCCCTCCTTTCCGACGCGTCCTCTCGGCCGCCGCGCCTTCGCCGGCGGGCTCGCCGCCGCCATCTCGCTGCCCGCCCTGGTCGGGTGCGGGGAGAAGAAGCCGCAGATCCGGGTCTATAACTGGGACACCTATATCGGGCCGACGACGCTCGAGGATTTCACCAAGTCGACCGGCACCGAGGTCCGCTACGACCTGTTCGCCGACAATGCCGAGCTGTTCGCCAAGCTGCGCGAGGGCAATCCCGGCTACGACGTGATCGTGCCGTCGAACGACACGGTCGAACGCATGATCCGCAGCGACATGCTGCTGCCGATCGACCGCGCCAGGATTCCGAATTTCGCCAATCTCGAACAGGCGTTCCAGGATGCCGCCTTCGACAAGGGCCGCAAATTCACCGTGCCGTATTTCTGGGGCACGGTCGGCATCGGCTACCGCAAATCCAAAGTGCCGACGCCGCCGACGAGCTGGGCCGCGATCTTCGACAATCCGTCGATGAAGGGCCGCATCTCGGTGCTGGGCGAACCGGCGCAGCTGATCGGCATCGCCGCCAAATATCTCGGCTACTCGATCAACGTGCGCGATCCCGAGCAGATCAAGGCGGCGGAAGATCTGCTGATCAAAGCCAAGCCGACCTTCCTGACCATCGCGGGCGATGACGGGCAGGACCGGCTGCTGCGCGGCGAAGTCGATCTCTGCATGGAGCATTCGGGCGATATTCTGCAGGTGATGAAAGAGGATTCCGACCTCGCCTTCGCGCTGCCCAAAGAAGGCGGGCTGCTGTGGCAGGACTGTCTGGCGATTCCAAAAGGCGCGCCCAACGTCGAGGGCGCGCATGCCTTCATCGATTTCATCCTGCGGCCCGACGTGCACGCGGCGATCGCGGCGACGATCCGCTATCCGCTGCCCAACGCGGCGGCGAAGAAGCTGATGCAGCCCGACTATCTGAACGACCCCGCCATCTACCCGCCCGCCGACGCGCTCGCCAGGAGCGAGACGGAGACCTATCCGGGCGAAGCGGTGCAGCGTCTCTACGACGAAACGCTGACGCGCCTGCGCGCGGCATAAGTCCCCGCGAAGGCGGGGATCGATCATGGAAACGATGCGAGACGGCGGACATGGATCCCCGCTTCCGCGGGGAGTTTTATGAACGAATCCTGGCACCGCTACCGCGCGGCGTTCCTCGCACTGCTCGGCCCCGGCCTGGCGACGCTCGGCCTCGCGATCGTGCTGCCGATGGCGCTGATGCTGGCGCTGTCCTTCGGCGAGCAGCGCGGGCTGGTCCAGGTCGCGATCACCGGCACGCTGGCCAATTATGCGCGTGCGCTGGAACCGCTCTATCTCGGCGTCGTGGCGCAGTCGGTGTGGATCTCGCTGGCCACGACGGTGCTGACGCTCGCCATCGCCTATCCGGTTGCGCTCGCCATCGCGCTGGCGCCGCCGCCGCGGCGCGATCTGCTGCTGCTGCTGGTGGTGCTGCCGTTCTGGACCAACCTGCTGGTGCGGACCTACGCGCTGATCATCGTGCTGTCACCGACCGGGCTGCTCTACACGCCGACCGCGGTGGTGTTGTCGCTGGTCTATGTCAGCCTGCCGTTCGCGGTGCTGCCGCTCTACGCGCAGCTCGAGCGGCTCGACCGACGCCTGCTCGAAGCGAGCCGCGATCTCGGCGCCTCGGCCTGGACCACGTTCCGTCGCGTGATGCTGCCGCTGACCGCGCCCGGTCTGGCAGCTGCCGCGGTGCTGGTCTTCGTGCCGACCTTGGGCTCGTTCCTGCAGAGCGACCTGCTGGGCGGGGCAGGGACGCAGATGATCGGCAACGTCATCGAGCGCCAGTTCAAGAGCGCCAATGACTGGCCGTTCGGCAGCGCGCTGTCCTTCCTGCTCGTCTATGCCACCGCCGGCGTGGTGGCGCTGGCGAGCCTGGCGCGGGCAAGACGGCGATGAGGCTGACGCTTCCGCTCAAGCTGGTACTCGCGGCCGCGCTGCTGGTGCTGTACGCGCCGATCGCGGTGCTGATCGCGTTCAGCTTCAATTCCGGCCGCCGCGTCAGCGTGTGGCAGGGCTTCTCGTTCGACTGGTATGTGCGTGCCGCCAGCGATGCGCGGCTGCTCGAGGCGTTCGGCAATTCGCTCGCCATCGCGGCGATGGCGACGGTGGTTGCGACCTTGCTCGGCACCGCCACGGCGATCGCGCTGTGGCGCTTCGCCTTTCGCGGCAAGCCGCTGCTGTTCGGCTTGCTGGGCGTGCCCGTGGTGGTGCCCGAGATCTGTCTCGGCGTCGCGCTGCTCGCGGTGTTCGCGCGCACCGGGCTGATGACGGCGCTGCCCTATCCGGCGTCGCTGCTGCCGATCGCGCTGGCGCATGTCGCCTTCGCCTTTCCCTTCGTCGCCATCGTGGTGCGGGCGAGGCTTGCCGGTTTCGATCCGCGCCTGATCGAAGCCAGTCGCGACCTCGGCGCGGGCGAGTGGGCGACCCTGACGCGCGTGCTGCTGCCGCTGCTGCGGCCGGCGATGGTGGCGGGCGCGCTGCTCGCCTTCACCCTGTCGCTCGACGATTTCGTCATCACCTTCTTCACCACCGGGCCCGGCACCACGACCTTCCCGGTGCTGGTCTATTCGATGGTGCGGTTCAGCGTGACGCCCGAGATCAATGCGGCTTCGACCGTGCTGATCGCCGTCACGCTGGCACTCGCCGCGCTTGCGTACAGATTCCAAAAGCCCACCCCATGACCTTGCTCGCGCTCGAACACGTCACCAAACGCTTCGGCGACACGGTCGCGGTCGACGACCTGACGCTGGACATTCAGGCAGGCGAGTTCTTCGCGCTGCTCGGCCCGTCCGGCTGCGGCAAGACCACGGCGATGCGCATGGTGGCGGGATTCGAAACGCCGGATGGGGGCCGCATCCTGCTCGACGGCCAGGACGTGGCCGGCACGCCGCCCGAGAAGCGTCCGGTCAATCTCGTCTTCCAGTCCTACGCGGTGTTCCCGCATCTCAGCGTGGCGCGCAACGTCGCCTTCGGGCTCGAAGTGACGGGCACGCCGAAACGCGAAATCGCGCCGCGCGTGGCCGAAGCGCTGGCGCTGGTCAAGCTCGACCAGCGCGGCGACGCGATGCCCAACCAATTGTCGGGCGGCCAGCAGCAGCGCGTCGCGCTGGCGCGCGCGCTGGTCAAGCGGCCCAAACTGCTGCTGCTCGACGAACCGCTCTCGGCCCTCGACCGCAAGCTGCGCGGCGAGATGCAGAGCGAGCTGAAGCGGCTGCAGCGCGAAGTCGGCATCGCCTTTCTGCTCGTCACGCATGACCAGGACGAGGCCATGTCGATGGCCGACCGCATCGCCGTGATGCAGGCGGGCAAGCTCGAACAGGTCGGCACGCCGGCCGAACTCTATGCGCGACCCGCAACACGCTTCGTCGCCGGCTTCTTCGGCGAAATGAATTTCCTCGACGATGGGCAGGCAATCCGCCCGGAGCGCGTGCGGCTCAGCGCGGGCGGAGCGGCGCGGATCACCGAAGCGGTGTTTCTCGGGGACCGGTGGAGCTACGTCGTCGATGGCACGCTGCGCGCGACAATCTCAGTCGATGGCCCGGTCTTTACCGTGGACGAGGCCGTCTCAGCGGGATGGGATCTCAGGGACGTATTGCACCTCGGCCGTTAGCCGCGATCGCAGTCCGAACAGCCGCCCCATGCGCCGGTTGCGCGCGCATCTGCCTGCTGGCAGTTTCTGGTTCGATGCAGTTCCACGCGATTATTTCGCAGAATTTGCGCTGCCCGGGGGCATTCCGGGCCTGGCGAGAGACCCAAAGTCTCTTTTGTTTTGAGCCAGATAGGTCGGTTTTCGCTCGACTGACCGCTGACCGCGCATTGCTGCCTTTCGCGTTGACGCCGCCTATATCGGATCCGATATAGTGCGGCTATGCATCGACCAGGAAGCAGACGCCGATCTGGACCTCCTCTGGCGCCAGAATCCCGCGGCGGCTGCGCGCATCGTGGCGGTGCTTCAGGAGATCGCTGGCGATCTGGAGCTCCTCGAAGCCCTGACACGAGACGACTACACGGATTACGACCGTTTCAACGTCTGCATCTACGGCGCAATGCAGCGTCGGCGACTGAATGTGAAACGATTGAAGATCTTCGAACTGGAGACCGGCGCTGCACTTCCGTATCGCGTAATCTACGCGGTCGATTGGCGTGCGCGAGCAATCCACATCTTACAAATACAACCGAGAGCGCGCGATTATGAGTCCGACCAGGAAAGCGTCCGGCGCATCGCACGTGCGTACACAAGGCTCGGCATACCGCTCCTCCCGACCTGACAGCTCGCGTCCGCTGGCCGAGGCGAATGGCAATGTGCTGTCTGCCAGTTTCATAACACCCTACGAAGATCTTCCTGACGGCGCGCGCGAGATCGGCGCTTACGTCACGGAACTCGAGAAATCGCATCCCGAGCGCGCAGCCTTGATCGCCGAGGCTCGCCGTAAGCTCGCCGACGGCGAGTCGGGAACATTTCGATCACTGCGATTGCGCAGGGGATTGTCGCAGGCGGATCTCGCGAAGCGGATCGGAACGCAGCAATCGAACATTGCTCGTATCGAAGCCGGAAGAGAGGATCCAACCATGGCCCGCGCTCGAAAGATCGCGGATGCACTTGGGGTGACGCTCGATGAACTCGACAGACATCTCAAACGATGACGGCTGGGCGTTATGTCGTGAACGTATTCTGCGACCAAGCCGACGTCGTGGGGCACGAAGCTGGTCCCTTGTTGAATCTGAAAGGGGTCCACGAAGGCGCGTTCGGGGTTGCCAAATTCCCAATGCAGATCGCAAAGCTCTGCGCGCTCGCCCGGATCTATTCGCCGGCGGCACGTCCTTTTTCAACCCTCAGCGTAGAATATCGCGTCGGTACTGACGTTATCGTCGGGAAGTCCTATGCAAAGCATGACCTGAAAAGCATCGAAGGCGATCCTGTTTCCGAATCGGCAATGCTTCGCATCAGCCTGCTCTTTCGCTTGGAGAATTTCACGATTCCTGCACCCGGGAAGATTTGGTGTCATGTAGAAGCTGACGGCGAACGTATCCCGGCCGAGCCGTTGTCGATCGTGTTGTTGCCGGCTTCGGCGGCAAAAAAGAAAGCAATCGGCGGCGTCAGAAAGGTGCCGCCAAGGAAACGTACAGCAGGTTAGAAATTCGACGAGGCGCGATGGCAACTCGCGCTTAGTCGGCGCCTTGCTCGACCACGCGCCGCCGCGCTGCCAGCATCCCCGGCAGGCGCAGCGCGAAGCCTGCCAGCAGCCGCGCATGCATGAAGCCCAACAGCAGATTGTCGCGCAGATAGTTGAAGTGCGACACGCCGCCGTCGCGCCGCGTCAGGTAGCGCACCGGTGTCGGAATGGTGCGGCAGGGCAGGCCGCGCCACAGCAGCCGCACCGCGACTTCGGGGTCGAAGTCGAAGCGGCGCATGAAGCGGCCCTGGCTCATCACTTCGAACAAGGCGCGCGCCGGGTAGAGGCGGAAACCGAACAGCGAGTCCGCGTCGGTGGCGCGCAGCGTTTCGATCTGGGCCAGGCCGTTCGACAGGCGCCGCCAATAGACGCGCAGTTTCGGCGCGTCGGCAGCGAAGATCGGCTGACCGAAAATCAACGACGACGGCTCGGCCAACGAGGCCTGCATGAAGGGCGCGATGTGATCGGGCGGATGCTGCCCGTCGGCATCCATCGTCAGCACGTGCGTGTAGCCGAGTTCGAGCGCCAAGGTCAGGCCGTGCAGCACCGCGCCGCCTTTGCCGCGATTGCGCGGCAGCCGGATGACGCGCAGATGCGGGTCGGTGGCGGCACGCTCGACGATCGCCGCTTCGCTGTCGTCGGTGCTGCCGTCGATCACCACCCAGACGGGGGCCCAGGCGTCACGCGCTGCTTTCACGGTCGCTTCGAGCAACCGTCCGGAATTGTAGCTGGGGATCAGGACGAGATGCGTCGCGGACGCTTGCGTCATGTCGCGCCCGGCTTCAGGCAGATGCCTTCGATCTCGAGCAGCAATTCCGGCCGGCAGATGTCGCCCGCGACATAGACGACGCTGTCCGCCTCGGTCAGTCGCGATTCGAGGAGGCCGCGCACCGTCTCGAGCAGGCTCGGCTCGCGCAGATAGGCCTTGAGCCGCAACTTGCCGCGCTTGCCGTCCTGCCGTCCCGCCTGCGCCAGGAGCTGGTCGATATTGGCCAGCGTCTCGTTCATCTGCGCGACCGGATCGTCAAGATGGCGGCTTTCATGGCCGACGATGCTGGCGGTGCCCGAGATGAACAGCACGTCGTCGCCGGTGCCGAGCATGGCGCGCGAAAATGTCGGGCTCTTGGGGCCGTAGCGATCGGGATAGCGATAGGCGCTGACCTGGCGCGGATTTTCGATCGTGGTGCCCGGCGTGCGCGAGGCCAGCAGATAGAGCGCAAGCGGCCCGCTGCCGGTGCCGACGGCGCAGGCGGCAGGCGCCGCTTCGACCGCACGGCGCCGCGCTTCGAAGGCGGCGTAGCGGCCGATGGTGAAGCGGCGATAGCGCTCCATCCCGTCGACCTGGTCGGTGATGCCGGCGAAGTGATTCCACACCCGCAGCAGATGCGGATAACCGGTCTGGTCGAGCAGCGCGAACAGCGCGTCATAGGCGCGCCGCGCCGCCGCTTCGAGATCGCCGCCTTCGTCGATTTCAGCGCTGGCGAAAAGCAGCTTGTCGGTGGCTGCGGTGGCGAAGCCTTGCTCGCTGCCGTAGCGCACCGGATCGGTGCTGGTCCAAACTTCGTACGGTTCGCCGGCCACCAGATCGAGCGCGACCGGAATGAACGGGCAGGCGGGATCGAGCGCGGCAGGACGCGGCGCGCTGCCGAAACCCGCAACCAGCAGCGGCTTCGCCGGAATCGCGCCGGCGCCGAGATAGTGAACATCGAACGTCACGTCAGTTGGTCTCGGTCACGGTGGTGCGGATGCCGGCGAGGCGGCCGCGCATGGCGGCCCAGCTTTCGGCGGGTCGCCGCGCGCTCATGCAATAATAGATCAGCTTGAAGACATGGAGCCGCATGCGAATGGTGCGGTTGACGAAGACGTCGCCCGCCAGCAGTGACAGCATCGCCTGCTCGATGCGGAAGAAATTTCGCGGCCCCATGAACATGCCGCGCATCGTCGGCATGTTCATGCGGTGGATGTACCAGGAGAACAGCGAGATGGCCGAGCGGATCTTGCGGTCGAAGCGCCGCTGCGCCCGCGCGAACTCGGCCGGCTTGCGCAGCGCCGCGTCGACCACGTCAGCGCCCATGAAGGCGCTGCTCATCGCGACATAGACACCGGTCGAGAACATCGGGTCGATGAAGGCGAACGCGTCGCCGATCAGAATGTGGCGCTTCCCGATCATGTGGTCGGATTTGTACGAATAGTTGCCGGTGCCGGTGACGCCGCCTTCCAGGGTCGCGTCGCGCAGCCGGTGCGCCAGCGCCGGACACAGCGCGATGGTGTCGAAATAGAACTGCTTCAAGTCACTCCCTTTTTCACGAGCGGGCCGTGACTTGAAATATTGCGGCTTGCACACCGCACCGACACTGGTGGTGCCGTCATGCAGCGGGATGAACCAGAACCAGCCATGCGGGAAGAAGAAGATGCTGATATTGCCGTGCGCCCGGCCTTCGAGCCGGTGCGCGCCGCGAAAGTGACCGAACATCGCCGCGCTATTGTGCTTCTGGCTGCGCGTCTTGATGCCGAGTTGGCTGGCCAGCAGCGTGTCGCGCCCCGACGCGTCGACCAGGAACTTGGAATGCCAGACGCGCTCGGCGCCGGTTTCGTCCCGCACGGTGACGCGCACCCCGTCGGCATCGTCGAGATCGGCGCCGGTGACGCGGCAGTTTTCGTGCACCTCGGCCCCGTGCGCGGCGGCATTGCGCAGCAGCAACTCGTCGAATTCCGAGCGGCGGACCTGATAGGCGAAGGGCTGGCGGTCGTCGAGCGCGCCCGCGAACTGGAACGTGGTCGTCGTCTCGTGATGCGGTGAGACGAATTCGGCGCCGTATTTGATCACGCCGATCGAGGCCACCTTGTCCTTGACGCCCAGCCGCTCGAACAGCGGCAGGTTGAAGGGAAGCAGCGATTCGCCGATGTGGAATCGCGGGTGCCGGTCCTTTTCCAGCAGCACGACTTTGTAACCGCGGTCGGCAAGCAGGGTGGCTGCGGTCGAGCCGGCTGGGCCACCGCCCACCACCAGAACGTCGCAGGTGGCGGGTTGGCTGGTCGTCACGCTTTCAGGCGTCGATTTGATTCGATCGAGCATTGTTGTGCTGATTTCGCATATCCTCGATTCGGATTACAGATCCCGGCGGTCGGCCTGTTGGGCGGAGGACCGCTGGCCGGAGGACAAGTTGGCGATCGAACCGCACCCGTTGCTCAGCGCCTATTATGCCGATCGCGGCGACCGGGTGGCCTTCGTGCGCGCACTGTTCGACCGCACGGCCGGCGATTATGACCGGATCAACAACTGGTTTTCATTCGGTTCGGGCGACGCGTATCGCCGCGGCGTCCTCGCCAGGGCGGGCTTGGGGCCGGGCCAGCGCGTGCTGGACGTGGCCACCGGCACCGGCCTGGTGGCGCGGGCGGTCGCCAGGCTGCAGCAGGGCCAGGGCTGGATCCTCGGCCTCGACCTCAGCGCCGGCATGCTCGCGGTGGCGCGGCAGCGCCTCCCGCTCGACGTGGTGCAGGGGCGCGCCGAAGCGCTGCCGCTGCCCGACCAGTCTTTCGACGCGTTGACCATGGGGTATGCGCTGCGGCACGTCGCCGACCTGGCGACCACGTTCGGCGAGTTCAAGCGCGTGCTGGTGCCGGGCGGCCGCATCGTGCTGCTCGAGATCGGCCGTCCTTCGGGCCGCTTCGCCTATCGCGTGGCGCGCTTCTATCTCGGCGCCGTGATTCCGGCGCTGGCGCGACTGGCAAGCGGACGGGATGGCGCGGCGCTGATGCGCTATTACTGGGACACGATCGATCAATGCGTCGCACCGAGCGTGATTCTGGAGGCGTTGCACGAAGCCGGATTCGAAGACGTCGAATGCCGCACCACGATGGGCATGTTCCGGAACTATCTGGCGCGGAGGCCGTGCTGATCCTGGGCGTGGCGGTCACGCCGATTTCTCTGGCCAGCCGGCGGCGGGGAGCGATATCACCTGCCGAAAGATGGACAAAAACACGAGTTTTCGAGCGGACCGACTGATGGCAGCCAAGACTGAAACAGAACTGAACCTCGCGCAGCTGATCGTCGAGACGCTGAATCTTGAGGTCGATCCGGCGTCGATCGATCCCGAAGATCGTCTCTACGGCGAAGGGCTCGGACTCGATTCGATCGACATGCTCGAAATCGCGCTGGCGGTTTCCAAGTCGTATGGCGTGGAATTGCGCGCCGACGACGAGAACAACACCAAGATCTTTCATTCGCTGCGCAGCCTGGCGCGGCACGTACAGATTCTCCGGGCTGCTTGATGTCCCAGCTCCGCCGGGGCCGGATCCCGATTCTGGGACTCGTGCTCGCGGGCTTGTCGCTGTGGAGCCTCCGTCTGCTGGCGCTGTTCGACGCCGCACTGGTGCCGGGCTGGTTGCCGGTCGTGGTCGGGCAGCTGGTGTTCACGCTGGTCTATTCGCTGCTGCTGCGCGCCTTCGCCGCGTCGCTGCGTCCGGGCCAAGAGCCGCTCATCAGCGTCATCGCGCGCAGCGTCCGCGGCAAGCTGCCGCCTGACATCGAACGCTACACGCGCGCCGTGACGATCCTCTGGACCGTTTTGTTCGCGATCCTGCTCGTCGCGTCTTTCGCGCTGCTGATCGCGGCGCCGGCGCCGTTGTGGTCGCAATTCGTCACCTGGATCAGCCTGGCGCTGGTGGTGCTGACGCTGGCGGTCGAATACGTCGTGCGCCGCATCCGGCTTCGCCACCATCCGCGCGACCGATTGCGCGATCTCGGCAAGGTGCTGCGCATGACGATGGCAGCCGCCAGCAAATGAGTGTGTTGCTGCAGGGCGACGGCATCGTGGCGCGGCGGGCCGGACGCGAGATTTCGGCGGCTGCGTTCGCCGCCGACGTGGCGTCGCTGGCGGCGCGCCTGCCGCGCGACGGCAGGCCGGTCAATCTCTGCCGCGACCGCTATCGTTTCTTCGTCGGGCTCGCCGCCAGCGCCGCGAACGCGACGCCATGCATCCTGCCGCCGAGCAGCGCGCCGCATCTGATCCGCAACCTGCTGGCCGACGAGGCCGGCGCCTATCTGCTGAGCGACGGCGACGAAGTTCCGGGCGTGACCAGCGTGCAGGTCGATGCGGCGGGCAGCGCGAACCAGACCGCCGCCATGCCGCGCGTCGATCCGAGCGCCATCGCGGCGATCCTCTACACGTCGGGTTCGACCGGCCGACCGGTGCCGCATCCGCGCAGCTGGAACTCGCTGCTCGAAAGCGCGCACGCGGTGGCGCGCCGCTTCGCGTTCGGGCCGGGCGCGACGGTGATCGCCACCGTGCCGCACCAGCACAGCTACGGACTCGAATCCGCGATCCTGCTGCCGGCGCTGCATGGCGGCGCGATCGACGCCACGCATCCATTCTTTCCGCGCGACGTGCTCGACCGGATCGAAGCCAGCCCAAGGCCGCGCTGGCTGGTGACGACGCCGATCCATCTGAACGCGCTGCTCGCGGAAGCGGGGGCGCTGCCCGCGCTCGACGGGATCGTGTCGGCGACCGCGCCGCTGGCGCAGGATCTCGCCGCGAGCGCCGAGCGACGCTTCGCGACGGTGCTGCACGAGATCTATGGCTGTTCTGAGGCCGGCCAGCTGGCGACCCGGCAACCGACCCGCGGGTCGCAATGGCAGTGCCTCGACGGCGTCACGCTGCGCGAGGAGTCGGGCGCCATCTGGGTCGAAGGCAGCTTCATCGATCATCCGACGCGGCTCGCCGATCTGCTCGAACTCGACGGTGCTACGCGGTTCGAGTTGCGCGGCCGGCTGCAGGATCTCGTCAATATCGCGGGCAAGCGCAGCTCGCTGGCGCATCTGACGCACCACCTGACCGCGATCGACGGGGTCGAGGACGGGATCTTCTTCTCGCCCGACGACAATGGCGAGCACGCGGCGCGTCTGGTCGCCTTCGCGGTGGCCCCGTCGCTCACCCAGGCGGAAATTCTGGCGGCGCTGCGCCAGCGCATCGATCCCGTCTTCCTGCCGCGGCCGCTCCATCTCGTCGATGCGCTGCCGCGCAATGCGACGGGCAAGATCCAGCGCGAGCAATTGCAGTCCCTGGCGGCGCGAAGCGCATGAGCGCGTCGGAGATGAGCAGGGGCGAATTCACCGTGCCGCACGATCATCCGTCGCTGCCGGGACATTTCCCCGGCGATCCGATCGTGCCCGGCGTCGTGCTGCTCGATCGCGTCGTGGCGCTGGTCGGCGCGTCGGTGGCGCCGGCGCGGCTGGTCGCGGTCACCTCGGTCAAATTCCTGTCACCCGTGCATCCGGGGGAGACCGTGGCGCTGAGCTGGCGCGACCGCGCCGACGGCGACCTGCAGTTCGAATGTCGCTGCGACGGCCGCGCCGCGCTGAACGGCGCGCTGCGCTTTGGCGCGGCGTGAGCGACGCCGGGCTGCAGAGCTGGCGCAGCCAGCCCGAGCGCGGTGTCGCCTGGGTGATGCGCGCCTGCGTCGTCGTCGCGCTGACGGCGGGGCGCGGAGTCATGCGGCTGTTCGTGCCGCTGATCGCGCTCTATTTCACCGTCGCGGCCGGAAGCGCGCGCCGTGCATCGCGCGCCTATCTCGCCCGCGTGCTGCCGCGCCCGCCCGGCCTGTTCGACGTATGGCGGCATTTCGCAACCTTCGGCGCCGTCATCCTCGACCGCGTCTATCTCCTGAATGACGAGCTCAAACGCTTCGACGTGGCGATCCACGGCGAGGAGTCGGTGCTCGACGTCGGCCGGCGCGGGAAGGGCTGCCTGTTGCTGGGCGCGCATTTCGGCAGTTTCGAGATTTTGCGCGCGGCCGGACGCCGCCACGCCGGTCTGCGCGTCAGCCTCGGCATGTTCGAAGAGAATGCGCGCAAGATCTCGGCCGCGTTGACCGCGATCAATCCGGGCCTGAACATGGACGTGATCGCGCTGGGCCGCGCCGACTCGATGACCAGGATCGAGCAGCGGCTGCGCGAAGGCGCCTTCGTCGGCCTGCTCGCCGATCGCGGCCTCACCAACGACCGCTTGCGGCGGCGCGCCTTTCTGGGCGCCGAGGCGGGCTTTCCGCTGGGGCCCTTTCGCGTCGCCTCGATGCTCGACGTGCCGGTCGTGTTCATGTTCGGCATCTATCGCGGCGGACGTCGCTACGAGGTGCTGTTCGAAACTGCGACCGAACATCTCGGCGCCGACGCGAGCCACAGCGCACGCGGCGCGCGCCTGCTCGACCATTACGCCGAACGGCTGGAATTCCATTGCCGCGACGCCCCGTTCAACTGGTTCAACTTCTATGATTTCTGGCGCTAAAGCTGCGGCCTTGGCCGCGCTGCTTCTTGTGGCTGCTCCCGCTTTCGCCGCCGACCTGACGCTGGCCGAGCTGCTGCGCGCCATGCGCGGCGTGACCCAGGCCGACGCGAAGTTCGTCGAGCGCCGCGACATCCAGCTGCTCAGCGTGCCGATCCTCACCAGCGGGCGCCTGTCCTATGTCGCGCCCGACCGGCTGGAGAAGCTCACGCTCGAACCGCGACGCGAGCTGATGTCGGTGACCGCGCGCGAGGTGATGATCGCGCCCGACGATGCCGAAGCGACCGTCATTCCGCTCGATCAGGCGCCCGAGCTGCGCGCGCTGGTCGACGGGTTGCGCGCCACCCTGGCCGGCGACGAGCCGGCGCTGCTGCGCGCCTACGACGCGACGCTGACCGGGCAGCAGGCGGCGTGGCAGCTCGATCTGGTGCCGCGGACCGAGCGGCTGCGCAAGCTCGTCCAGCACCTGCATATCGAAGGGCAGGGCACCTCGCTCCGCCGCGTCGACACGGTCGACGCCAATGGCGACCGCTCCGCGATGACGATCACGCCGCAGTGAAAGGGATGAGAGTCGCGCAATTGATCTGGCTGCTGCTGGTGGCCGGCAGCCTGTGGCTGGTCGCGCATGTTGCGATCAGCACCGACATGAGCGCGTTCCTGCCGCGCAACGCGTCGCCGGCCCAGCGCGTGCTCGTCGAACAGATGCGCAGCGGCGCTTCGGCGCGCCTGCTGATCGTCGCCATCGAGGGCGCCGACGCGCCGGTGCTGGCCGGCCTGTCGCGCCGCCTCGGCGAGGAATTGCGCAACGCGGGGCCGTTCGCGCAGGTGCAGAATGGCGACGCGGCCGCCACCGCACGCGACCGCGACCTGATCTGGTCGAACCGTTATCTGCTGAGCCCCGCCATCGACGCGGCGCATTTCGAAGTGCCGGCGTTGCGCGCGGCGCTCGAGCGCGATCTCGCGCTGCTCGCGTCGAGCGCGGGCATGGCGGCCAAGTCGCTGGTCGGCGCCGATCCCACCGGCGAAATGAATCGCCTCCTGCCGCTGCTGCTGCGCGGTGCGGCGCGGCCGACCAGCGAAGACGGGGTCTGGATCTCGCCCGACCGCAAGCGCTCCCTGCTGCTGGTCGAGTCCAAGGCGGAGGCGACCGACCTCGACGCGCAGGAACATGCCGTGGCGTTGATCCGCGAAGCTTTCGCGCAGCTCGGCAGCAGCGCGAAACTGACGGTCAGCGGCCCGGGCCAGTTCGCGGTCGAAGCACGGCGGCAGATGAAGCACGATGTCGGCCTGCTTTCGACCGTGGCGCTGGCCGGCGTCACCATCGTGCTGCTCGTCGCCTATCGCGATCCGCGCCTGCTGTTTCTGTCGCTGCTGCCGGTGGCGAGCGGCGTGCTGTTCGGCTTCGCCGCGGTCGCGCTCGGCTTCGGCACGGTGCATGGCATCACGCTGGGATTCGGCGACACCCTGATCGGCGAAGCGGTCGATTACGCCATCTATCTGTTCCTGCAATCGGGTGAACGACGCTCGATCTGGCCGACCTTGCTGCTGGGCGCGGCGACCTCGATCGTCGGTTTCGCGGCGATGTTGTTGTCGGATTTCGACGGGCTGGCGCAGCTCGGCCTGTTCACCATCGTCGGACTCGCGACCGCGGTCGCGGTGACGCGCTTCATCCTGCGGCCGCTCGGCATCACGGCGACGATGCGTCCGTTGCGGTTGCCGAATTTCGGCCGCGCCGCGCCGATCATCGTCGCGCTGCTCGCGCTCGCGAGCCTGGCCTATCTGCTGACGCGACCGGTTCTGTTCGACGCGTCGCTGCACAGTATGAGCCCGGTGCCGCCCGAACTTGAAACCCTCGACCGGCAATTGCGCAGCGATCTCGGCGCGCCTGAATTCCGGCATCTGCTGGTGCTGCCCGCGACGGTCGACACGGAGCGGGTCGAGCCGGCGCTCGCCGGGCTGGTCGCGTCGTTCGATACGCCGAGCCGCATCCTGCCCAGCCACGCGACCCAGCTGCGGCGCCAGCAATCGTTGCCGCCGACCGAAATCCTGCGCGCGCGCTTCGATGAAGCGCGGCGCGGCCTGCCGTTTCGCGACGACCAGTTCGAACCGTTCTTCGCTGCGGTCGAGGCCGCGCGCACCGGACCCTTGCTCGATGTTGCGAGCTTCGAAGGATCGGCGCTGGGTCTGCGCCTGCGCGGCATGCTGGGCGGCGGGTCGGTGCTGATGCCGCTCTATGGCGTCACCGACGCCGCCGCGATCGAATCTTCGTTGCGCGCCGCCGGGATCGAAGGCGCGGTGCTGGTCGATCTGCGCCAGGAATCCGACCTGCTGCTGGGCCGCTATCTGCACGAGGCGATCGCGCTGGCGCTGATCGGCGGCGGCGCGATCCTGGTCCTGTTCGCTGCGACCTTGCGGCGCCCGGCGCGAATTGCAGCCATCGTCGTGCCGTTGGTCGCGGCGTCGCTCGTCGCTGCGGCGATCAGCCATGTCGCCGCCGGCGCGCTGTCGGTGTTTCACCTGTTCGGACTGTTGCTGGTGGTGGCGGTGGGATCCAATTATGCGCTGTTCCTCGAACGCCGGCTCGAACGCGATCGCTTGTTCCGGTCGCTGATCGTCGCCAATCTGTGCACCGTGATCGGCTTTGGCGTCCTCTCAATTTCTTCGACCCCGGTCTTGCGCGGGCTTGGCAGCACGGTGGCGATCGGCACCGCGCTGAGTCTGGTCTTTGCTCTGCTGCTGACGCGGGAGGAAGCGTGAAGCGCCGGGTTCTTTGGGCGACGCTGTCGCTCGGCCTGGCCACGTTGTCGCTGGGCGGCTGCGCCACCGGCTTTCAGGCACCGGCACCGGTGTTGCAGTCGGAAGCGTCCTATACCTCGCTGTTGCCCTATTACGTCGAGAGCTGCGCCCTGTCGCAGATCAAGAAATCGCCCGAACATCCGCCCGAGATCGTCGGCGGCATCGGCGGTCACGCGACCTTGTATCTGAGCCAGGTCTGCAAAGTGCCTGACGCCAACTATCCGGTGCTGCAGCTGTGCGACGGCGCGCCGGTGCCGGGACGCGGCGTCGGCATCAGCATCAATGCGCATTTCCGCAACGCCGCCTGGGTCGCCACCGAAGGGCGCGATTTCTTTTATGACGGCGTGTTGAAGCCGGGCGAAGCGGTGACGCTGGCGAATTACGAAGCGACCCGCAACGAAGCGCGGCGCAGGGGCATCTATAACGGCGTCGTCTTCCACGACAAATTGTTCGAGGAACGCGCCCCGGGCCAGGATGACGAGACCTATCACTACGATGTGTCGATCGCGACCGACTATGCGGTCGGGCTGGCGCGCGACCGGTATTGCGCGCGCGTTCCGACCGACCGGTCGGGGCTGCAGCGCGTCGTACAATATCTGAACGCGGTCAATGCGCCGTACCGCGAAGGAAAGCAGGAATTCGAATGGGACGTGCTGCGCCACAATTGCGTGCACTTCATCCATGACGCGTTCAGCGAGCTTGGTCTGTGGGATCGCTGGCCGAAACAGACGCTGGTCGAAGCGGCGCTCGATTTCCCGGTTCCGAAAAACGAGTTCGTCGATCTGGCCGAAACCAGCAACGATCTGCCCGTCGACGACCCGCTGGCGCTTTATCGCATCGCGCGGGCGCGCCAGACGCTGATGAGCGCCGGTAGTTTGCCGGCGGGGCCGGGCACGGTGCTTGAAGCCGTACCGGCGCACACGCCCAACGAGATGTATCGCACCGACGTGTCGCTCGTGTTTTATGACGAGCCGATCTTCGGCAGCTACGCGGGACGTTTCACCAAACTGATGTCGTCGCCGCGCTTTGCCAGCCTGGACGCGAACGTGGCGTATTTCGACCAGCTCTATCGTCGTGCCGCTGCGAATGCGGAGACTGCGTTGCAGCGTGCGAAGCCCGTCGAACGCGCCGGGTTCGAACCGTTCCTGGCCAAGTATCGCGTCGTCGTGCGCGCGCAGCAGGCGCGCATCGCGACAATGCGCGGG